>DATFYA010000108.1 GCA_035315345.1 Candidatus Methylomirabilota bacterium | reverse complement strand
GATCACGTGCCGCAGCATCGGGAACTCGCCGATCGCGAGCTCGCCCGGGATCGCCTCCCGCAGCGCGGGCAGCACCTCGCCGAGCGTCTCCAGGAAGTCCACCGGACCGGAGTGGTCCGTGCAGATCACGGTGGTCGCGTCGGACTGCCGCAGGAGGTAGCGCAGCTCGTGGGCCTTGTAGCGCGTGTTCAGCGCGACGACCACCGCGCCGATCAGCGCACAGCCCGCCTGCGCGAAGAGCCACTCCGGCCGGCTCGGCAGCCAGAGCGCGATCTTGTCGTTCTTCTTGACGCCCAGCGCCAGCAGCCCGCGGGCCATGCGCTGCGCGGCGTCGTGGAGCTGGCGATAGCTGATGCGGCGATCGGTGGCCACGATCGCCTCGCGGTCGGGGACGCGCTCGGCCATGCGGGCGAGCATGCCGCCCACCGTCTCGCGCAGGAACGGATTACCGTCTCCCGGAGGCAGCATCGGCCACATGCTAGCACCCGGGGCTTTACAGCGTCCCGCCCGGCGTGGAAGATGGGGCCAATGCAGCGGGGCCCGATCCAGAGTCAGATGGTCTGCCAGGACGCGCGCCGCGCGTTCCCGTACATGGTGGCCGGCGAGATCCCGCTCACCGAGTGGGCGCTCCTCGAGCGCCACGTCGGCGGCTGCGACGAATGCCGCGTCGAGCTGGATCGGCTCCGCGAGCAGGCCACCGCGCGAGCCCGCGCCCGGCAGCGGCAGACCCGGCGCTCGGTGATGATCGCGGCCACCGCGCTCGTCGTGATCGTCGGCGCCGGCCTCTACGTGCAGCAGTACGGGATGCCCCCGATCCGGCGGCCCGAGTCCTTCCGGTTCTCCACGGGGTCGCCCGGGGCTCCGCCCACGCCCTCGGCGCCGTCGGCCTCTCCGGCGCCGCCCGGTGCCTCGGCGGCCAAGCCACGGCCGGCACCCGCGGTCTCCACGCGGCCCGCCGACTTGCCACCGGCGACGAGCCGTAGCTTGCGCTCGGCTCCGACCGCCACGCCGGCTCAGGGCGGGCCGCGTCCCGGGCCGGCCGGCGAGCCGGCGCCGTCGTCTCGACCGCCATCGGTCGCCAAGCCCACTCCGCCGACGGCGCCGAAGCCGGAGGCCGTGGCGAAACCCACACCGCCCCCGGCACCGAAGCCGGAGGTCGTGGCCAAGCCAACGCCGCCGCCCGCGCCCGTCCCACCGCCAGTGGTGAATCCTTCGCCCGCGCCGGCTGCGGTCGCCGCGCCGGCCCCGAGCCCGGCGACCGCGACGGCATCCGACGAGCGCATGCCGACCCAGGGATCGACGGGCCGCGTGATCCACGCCGCGCCCACCGCCGAGGCGATGCCCACGCAGGGACAGCCTCCCGCCCGCAGACGGCCGTGAGCCGCCCTCCGGCCGGCGCCGGCCGGCCGCGGTCCCGATCGCTCCGCCCTCCGCATCCTGATCACCGGCGCCAGCCGGGGTCTGGGCCCGGAGTTCACGCGCCGCTACCTGGAGCGGGGGAGCGGGTACCGAGTACGGCTCGGTCTCGGAGAACACCGGCGTTCCGTACGATTACGCGGCCAGCAAGGCCGCGCTCAACACGCTGATGCACTCGCTCGCCGCCGAGGCGCGCCGGCATCGGATCACCACGGTGCTGCTCGACCCCGGATGGGTGAGCACCGACATGGGCGGCCCCGAGGCGCCGGTGACGCCCGCGCAGTCGGTGGCCGCGATGATCCGGGTGATCGACGGGCTTACCGCGCGGCACAACGGCGGGTTCTTCATCACCCGCGAGGGGCGCGAGGCGCCCTGGTAGGTCAGGCCGGCTCGGGCCGGCTCTTGAGATATCGGGCGACCGCCTCGAGGAGCAGGCCGAGGGCCTCCTTCTCGGTGCGGCCGGTCACGCTCACGTCCGGATAGGGCACTGCGGTGGCCCGGAACAGGCCGCCGTCCTCCTGCACCACCTCGACCTCGAGCCGCACCGCCGGGGCCACGGACTAGGCGTGGGCCGAGGCGGGCCGCGCCCGCTCGGCCAGGAACAGGTAGCGCGAGAGGCTGAAGAAGTACTCGCCGCGCGCGGCCTGGGCGCGCACGTCCTCGGCCCAGCGCGCGGCCTCCTCCTCGGTGATGCCGCCGCGGTTGGCCACGAAGCGCGCGACCACGTCGATCATGCCCGGGCTGTAGCTGTGCTCGCTCAGCTCGACGTTGACCACCGGGATCAGCGTGACGCTCTTGACGGTGAAGCCGGCGCGGCGGAGTAGCTCGGGCAGGCGGGCGGGCAGGTGAGGATGCGCGAAGCGCTGCTCCCACGCCCGGAGCACCCGCGCGGTCCGCTCGCGATCGCCCGACTGCCAGACGCACGACTCCCAGTCGGTGTCGAGCACGGCCAGCCGCCCGCGGGCCTTCAGCACCCGATGCGCCTCGGCGAGCCCCCGATCGACGTCGGCCATGTACTCGTAGACCTGCATGGCGGTGATGAAGTCGAAGGTGCCGGCGGGAAACGGCAGCACCTCGCCGTCGGTCCGCCGGAACTCGGTGCGCCCGGTGACCGCGTCGTGCCGCGCGCGCTCCTCGCACGCCGCGATCATCTCGGGCGCGGCGTCGATGCCCACGATGCGCCCGCTGGGACCGACGTCGCGCGCCAGCTCGCAGGCGAGCAGGCCGAAGCCGCAGCCGATGTCGAGACCCCGCTCGCCGGAGTGCGGCGCCACGATGGCGCGCGTACGGGCTCGCTGCTCGGCGACGTCGGGGGTGGAGCGACCAGGGTCGAGCAGGGCGGGGCTGGGGGTTGCCACGCGGGAACGCTAGCAGCGCGCGGCGCTCCCGTCAACCGCGAAGGGCCGCCGACGGTCGGCGGTTACGCGCGCGGCTTCCGGGCGAGGACCTGCTGCACGACCTGGCGCATGTCGGCCAGGTTGAACGGCTTCTCGAGGGCGGGCTCGCCGGTGTCGGCGAGGAAGCGCGCGTACTCCTCGAGGCCGGTGTTGGCGCTCATGAAGATGACCCGCGGCGGATCGTCCGGGTACTGCTGCCGCAGCGCCTCGTACAGCGCGGGACCCTCGAGGCCCGGCATCCGGAGATCGGTGATCACGAGGTCGTAGCGGCTGTCCCGGGTGAGGCGCAGGCCCTCGATGCCGTCGCCGGCGCTCTGCACCTCGTGGCCGTCCCGCTTGAGCACCTCCACCAGCACGTCGCGCAGGTTCTCCTCGTCGTCCACCACGAGGATGCGGTGGCGGGCCATCTCAGGCCCGGGCGTCGAGGATGGCCTGGGCGATCAATCGGGCGCCTTCGTAGCAGCGCGCGGGCGGCTCGAAGCTGAAGGCGAGGCGGATGAAGCGCTCGCCGCCGCCGTTGGGGAAGAACGAGGGGCCGGCGGTGTACTGCACGCGCGCCTTCACCGCGTTGTCGTAGAGCTTCGTGGTGTCGGTGCCGGTCGGCAGCTTGATCCAGATGAAGAAGCCGCCCTCCGGCCGGCTGATCTCCGCGTCGGTGGACCCGAGCACTTCGTGGAGACCGCGCAGCATCGCGTCGCGCTTGGCGCGGTACACCTCGACCAGCCGGGCCACGTGCGGGGCGAGATGGTCGCGCAGGAAATAGGTGGCGACCCGCGAGGCGAACGGGTTCACCCCGCCCCCGAAGAGGAAGCCCTGGAACGCGGGGAGCATCTCCCGGGGCGCGCAGAGCCAGCCGAGCCGAAAGCCCGCGCCGAGGATCTTGGAGACGGTGCCCGCCCGGACCACCCGCCCGCCGCCGTCGAGGGAATAGAGCGAGGGCAGATGCTCGCCGTCGAAGCGCAGCTCGCCGTAGGCGTCGTCCTCCAGGATCAGCGTGTCGTACTCGTGGGCCAGATCGACCAGCTCGCGCCGCCGCCGCAGGGAGAGGCTCGGCCCCGACGGATTCTGGAAGTTCACGATGGTGTAGATGAGCTTGCAGCGGCGGCCCTGGCCGCGGAGCCGGGCCAGATGCTCGCGGGCGACCTCGACCACCAGCCCGTCGGCGTCCACCGGCACGTCCAGCACCTCCGGCCCGTGGCGCCGGATGGTCTGCAGCGTCCCCGAGAACGTGGGGGCCTCCGAGAGGATCACGTCGCCCACGTCCACGAACGCGCTGAAGGCCAGGGACAACGCGTGCCCCGAGCCGTTCGAGATGATGATGTTCTCGGGGCCGACCTTCAGGCCCTCGAAGAGGCCGTACTTGTGGCAGACCAGCTCGCGCAGGCCGCGGTAGCCCTGGGGCTCGCCGTAGGTGAGGGCCTCGGCCCCTTCCGCCTTCATCATGCGGGCGGTGGCCTCCACGAGCCCGTCGTAGGGGAACGAGGCGGGGTCGGGGAAGCCGCCGCCGAATTCGAAGAGCGCGTTCTGGACCGGGCGCGCCGGCGCCGGGGCGCCCCAGCCGATGCGGGCGCGGGTGGAGAGGAGGTCGACGAAGGAATCGGGTGGGCGCATGACAGAGGATCTTACCATTTCTGCCCGCAACACCCCCTCGACCCGGCAACCCGGACGCAGGCGCGCGGGTTATGCTATAGATGCAGGTCGCCGGGAGGATCGAATGAGCCTTACGAGACGACTCTTTCTGAGATCGGGACTCGCCGCCGCGGGCGGGTGGCTGGCCGCGCCGGCCGCTCCGGCCATCGCGTCGCCCAGCCCCGAGGACCCGTACACCTCGATGTCCACGCATGACGGCGACGGGCACCAGCGGCTCGCCATCGTCAACGCCGACGACCTCGGCATGTCCGAGGAGATCGACCGCGGCATCTTCGAGGCGTTCGACCGCGGCATCGTGACGAGCGCAAGCCTGCTCGTGGACGGCCCGCACGCGGTCGAGGCGGTGCGGCAGGTGCGGCGCCGGGCCGACGTGAGCCTGGGCCTCCACGTGGCGTTCGACGAGCGCGGGCACTGGCTCGTCAACATGCAGGAGCCGCGCGCGGTCCAGGGGGAGCTGGACCGGCAGCTCGAGGCATTCGTCCGGCTCACCGGTGGCCCGCCCACCCACATCGACTCGCACCACCACGCGCACCGGCTCTTCAACGTCGCGTGGCAGTTCCTGGAAGCGGGGGCGCGCTACCACTGCCCGGTGCGCGGATTCTCCGAGGTCTTCTTCGTGGGCCGCTTCTGGGGCCAGCCGGAGTTCGGCCGCACCGACGTGACCAAGATCAGCACGGACTACCTGCTGACGATCCTGAAGTCGCTGGGGCCGGGGGTCTCGGAGATCTCCTGCCATCCCGGGCGGATGGAGGCGCGGCGGGACGCGCAGTACAACCGCGAGCGCGAGGTCGAGCTACAGTCGCTCTGCGACGCCAAGGTCAAGGCGGCCATCGCGGCCGAGGGCATCCGGCTCATCAGCTACCGCGAGTACGGGCACCTCGCCTCGACCACGGCCCGGCGGATGCTCGCGAGCGGCTGCCGGCCCACCGCCTCCCGCTAGCGACTAGGCGACTATCTTCTTCTCGCGCAGGCTCCGGATGTCCGCCTCGCGCAGGCCCAGCTCGCCCAGCACCTGATCGGTGTGCTCGCCCGAGTAGGGGGCGACGCTGCGGATCGTCCCCGGGGTCTCCGAGAGCTTGATGGGCTGGCCGAACTGCGTCACCGTCCCGTGCACCGGGTGGCGCATCTCCACGACCATGTCGCGGGCCTGCACCTGCGGATCGGCCACGACCTCCTCGGGCTCGTAGACCTTCCCCACGCACACGTCGGCCTTGACCAGGAAGTCGTACCACTCGTCGCGGGTGCGGGTCCGGATGAGAGCCTCGATCTCCTCCCGGCAGGCCACCTCTTCCGCGTTGGCCGCCCGCACGAACTGGTCGGGCCGGCGCGCGAACTTCACGAAGTCGGGCCGGTTGATCGCCTTGCAGAAGTTCTCCCAGAGCCACGGCTCGGTGCAGCCGATGGTGAGGTACTTGCGGTCCCGGGTTTCGTAGACCGCGTAGTACGGATACGAGCCGCCCAGGAAACCCTCGCCGCGCTTCGGGGCCATGCCGTCGCTCCAGAAGAAGCGCATGTTCGGCGTGGCGGCGAGCAGGGCCAGCGAGGTGTCGAGGTAGGACACGTCCACGTGCTGGCCGCGGCCGGTCCGCTCGCGGGCGAACAGCGCCATCATGATGCCGAGCGCGCCGTGCATGCTGGCCCCGCCGTAGTCGGCCACCAGGTTGAGCGGGAAGATCGGCTTGCGGTCCGGCTCCCCGATGAGGTTCAGCACGCCGGCCAGCGACAGGTAGTTGCCGTCGTGCGCCGGATAGTCGCGGTAGGGCCCGTTGTGGCCGAATCCGGAGAGCGAGCAGTAGACCAGGCGCGGGTTCGCGGCCGACAGCGTCTCGTAGTCGCCGCCCAGGCGCTTCATGACGCCGGGCCGGAAGCCCTCGACGATCACGTCGGCGGCGGCGGCCAGCTTCCGGAAGATGGCCTGGCCCTCGGGCGCCTTCATGTTCAGCGCGAGCGAGCGCTTGTTGCGGTTCACGTACGCGAACGCGGCGCGCCGTCGGGCGGTGGCGTCCTCCGGCTCGTCGGGCGGCGTCTCGATCTTGAGCACGTCGGCGCCCATGTCGGCGAGGAACATGCCGGGCATCTCGGCGGGGGGCACCCGCGCCATCTCCAGCACCTTGATTCCGTCCAGCACTCCCATGGCGTCCTCCTATCGATATGCGTCCGGCGCCTTGATCGCCCGCTCCCAGAACGCGGGGTCGTGGCTCGGGAAGATGCGCCCGCCGGTCAGCCGCGCGAGCGTCTTGAGCCGCTTGATGGTGTGCACGGCCCGGGTCGGGTCCCACACGACGCCGGGCGGGATCTCCTCGTCGATGGACCGCTGCCAGTAGCAGGAATCGCCGGCCAGGATGACCGGGCCGGTGCCGGGCAGCTCGACCAGCAGGGACTGGTGGCCCGGGGTGTGGCCGTCGCTGCGCAGCGCGGTCACCCCCGGGGCGAGCACGGTGTCGCCGTCGAGCAGGCGCCAGCGATAGCCGGGCAGGTCGAAGTTCTTGCGGTAGTAGTACGAGGCGAAGAACGCGGGCGGGTACTGCCCGTAGGCGTACTCGTCCTGCTGCACGATCAGCTCCGAGGTGTCGAACAGGGCGGCGCCGCCCGCGTGGTCGAAGTGGAGATGGCTCAGCACCACCAGATCGATGTCCGCCGGCTCGAGCCCGATCGAGTCCAGGCGATGCACCAGCAGGTCCTCGTCGCCGAATCGGCAGAGCGAGTCTTGCCGGAGCAGCCCCGGCACCGCCCGCGGCGAGATGCCGGTATCGAAGAGAATCGTCGCGTCGTCGGTGCGGACCAGATAGCACGTGATCGGGATCGCCACGCGCTCCGCCGAGCGGTCGCCGTAGAAGAGACCGGCGCGCTCGAAGCCCAGGAAGCCGTTCTGCAGCGCGTAGAGCGCCTTGACCCCCATGCTCAGGCGGACGGCTTCGCGGAGCGGCGGCGCGCGCTCTTGGGCCGCTCGGACGGCTCCTGCGGGTCGTACACCCAGATCTTGTTCGCGGCGCTGAGCCCCATGGTGATGGTGCGGCCTTCCAGCAGGATGGACACGGTGCCGGCGTACGGCGCGACCTCGCTGACCACGATGCGGCTGCCCGGGCGGATCCCGCTCTCCCACAGGAAGCGCAGCAGCTGCCGGTCCGCTTCGGCCTCCTCGGTGATGCGCTCGACCACGAAGGGATGCCCGGCCGGGGCCTGGCCGAGCGGGATCGGGCTGTGCGCTTCCGGCGCGGGCATGCCGGGGATCGGGTTGCCGTGCGGACAGGTGCTGGGCATGCCGAGCGTCTCGGCGAGCCGCTCCTCGACCACCGGCGACAGCGCGTGCTCGAGCCGGTGCGCCTCGTCGTGCGCGCGCGACCAGTCGAGGCCGAGGACGTCGGTGAGCCAGCGCTCGATCAGCCGGTGGCGTCGCGCCATCGTCTCCGCGATGCCGAGGCCCTTGCTGGTGAGCCGGATCTCCTTGTGACCGCCCACGCGGATGTAGCCGTCCTTCTGCATGCGGCGCAGCGCCTCGGTGATGGACGGCGCCGAGACGTGCATGTGCCGCGCGAGCCGCGCGCCGATCACCGGCTTGTCGGTGCCGGCGAGATCGTAGATGGCGCCGAGATAATCCTGGATCGCGGGAGTGGTCTCGTCCATGGCCGTCAGCATACCGACCACCGCACCGCCGGGCAAGCCCCGGCGGCCCGTGCTATTCTTGGCCCCGATCAGGAGGACCGTTCATGGATTTCGCGCTGACCGAGTCGCAGGAGCTGATCCGCAAGGAAGTGGGGGCGCTGGCCCGCACCTTCTCGCTCGACTACTGGCTCGACAAGGACGATCGGGCCGAGTACCCGAGCGACTTCGTGAAGGCCTTCGCGGACAACGGCTGGCTCGGCATCATGGTGCCCGAGGCCTACGGCGGCGCCGGGCTCGGGGTCACCGAGGCCGCGCTGATGCTCCACGAGATCTGTGCGTCGGGAGCCGGCACCTCGGGCGCCTCGCCGGTGCACTTCTACGTGTTCCCGCCCACGCCGTTGATCAAGTACGGCACCGAGGCCATGAAGCGGAAGTACCTGCCGCAGATCGTGAGCGGCGAGATCGTCATGGCCTTCGGGGTGACCGAGCCGAACGCGGGCACCGATACCTCGCGCATCCAGACCCGGGCCGAGAAGAAGGGCGACCGCTGGGTCGTCAACGGGCGCAAGGTGTGGACCACCAACGCGCAGCACGCGACCAAGATCCTGCTCCTGGCCCGCACCGCCGACCGCGATCCCGCGAAGCCGCTCAAGGGCATGACGCTCTTCTTCGCCGACTTCGATCGCACCGCGATCACGGTGCGCGAGATCCACAAGCTGGGCCGGGCCGCGGTGGACTCCAACGAGATCTTCATCGACAACCTGGAGATCCCGGACGAGGACGTGGTCGGCACGCCGGGCGAGGGCTTCTACCACCTGATCGACTCGCTCAACCCGGAGCGCATCGTGGTCGGCATCGAGGCGGTGGGCATCGGCCGCGCCGCCCTCGAGCGCGCGGTGCAGTACGCCAAGGAGCGGGTGGTGTTCGATCGGCCCATCGGGAAGAATCAGGCGATCGCCCATCCGCTGGCCCACGCGATGGCCCAGCTCGACGCGGCCGAGATGATGTGCCTGAAGGCGGCGTGGCTCTTCGACAACGGCAAGCCATGCGGCCGCGAGGCCAACTCGGCCAAGATGCTCGCGGCCGAGGCGGGCTTCAACGCCTGCGACGCCGCGCTGCAGACCTTCGGCGGCTTCGGCTACGCCAAGGAGTTCTACGTGGAGCGGCTGTGGCGGGAGATCCGGCTCTACAAGATCGCGCCGGTCTCGCAGCAGATGGCGCTGAACTACCTGGCCGAGCACGTTCTCGGGCTGCCGCGCTCCTACTAGGGGAGTCGGCCGTGGAGCTGCTGCTCAGCACGCACGATACCGGCTACGAGCGGCCGGACGGCCCCACCATCGCGAAGGTGCTCGCCTCGCTCGACGGCGGCCGGAACGTGGTCGCCACCCTCGGCACCTCGGACTCGAGCTACCTGCAGGCCACCGGCGGGGTGCAGACCGGCTTCGGCCTCGACCTGCAGGAGGGCTCGCTCGAGCGCCGCTTCCGGACGCGCGACCGCGCGCTGCCGCTGGCCTGGGTCACCGAGGTCTTCCACCGCTACGCCCGCGGCGATCTGGCCTGGCGGGACACGGTGGAGTGGGAGCAGGACCGCATCATGCCGGCGCGCCCGTCGTGGACCAACAGCTGGGCCGCCTACATCGTGCTGCTGGTCGTCGTCGCCGGCCTCATCTGGCTCTGGCACTCCTGGCGCGCCACGCCCTGATCGCGTCCGGCCCGTCCCCTCAGCCGCGCGCGGGCGCCACCACCACGCGCTCGTGGAGCGCGCTCAGGATCTCGGCGATGCCGGCCTGCGCCCACACGTCGTAGAACGGCGAGTCGAGCAGGGCCCCGATGTCACGTCCGCCGCGCGCCTTCGCCTGCTCCTCGGTCTCGCCGGCGCGCGCCGCCCGCAGGTGGCCGATGATCCGCTCCTTGCGGTAGATCGCGGGGTACTCGACGTAGCGGTACAGCTCCGCGAAGTCCCGCGTGAAGAAGACCGCGACCGGGACCGAGGCCCATCGCTGGCCGTTTTTCTCGTTCGCGTACTCCACCACGAGGTCGGCGTTGCCCCCCGCGGCCGGATCGGGCAGCCCCTGCATGAGCATCGTCTCGCCGTCGCGGGCGAAGATGCGCAGCTCGAGGCCGCCGGCCTCGGCGAGCCGGGCCAGGTAGGGCACGTCGCGACGGCAGTCCGACGACCAGTCCTCGGAGAGGACCGCCACCTTCGCGGGCCCGCCCGGCTGTGCCGCGAGCCACCGGATGGCCGCGGTCTGCTCGGGGCCGAGCCGCGCCCGCTCGTGCCGCTCGCGCAGGTAGCCGCTCCAGTCCAGCCGCGGGCGGACCAGGCTGAACCGGCGGATGTCGAAGCCCGGGCGGGCCAGGTTCGCGGGCGAGCCGCAGAATCCCACGTACTCGTCGAACGTCATGCCGCGGGCGAATCGCTCCGGCGTCATCCGTCGGTGTCTCCCGTCTTGTGACTCCCGGTTCGCTGCGCTACGCTGCCAGCCCGTGACCGCTCGTCGACTCCCGGTGGCGCTGCTGGTAGTCTACGTCGTCTTCGTGGCCTACGGCTCGTTCTTCCCCTTCAACTTCGCCTACGATCCGCACGCGATGGACCGGCTCCTGGACTCGCCGCTGCCGCGCCTGCACGACGCGGCCGGCCGACGGCTGGTGTCGCTGCCCGACCTGGTCTCGAACGTGCTGCTCGGCGTCCCGGTCGGCATCCTGATGATCTGGAGCGGGCTCGCCGGCCGCGGACTGCTCACACGTGTCGCCGCGGTGGTCGCGCTGGACGCGACCCTGGCCGCCGCGGTCGAGATCGGGCAGCTCTACCTGCCGGGGCGTACTGCCTCGCTGATCGACGTGGTCGCGCAGGTGATCGGCAGCATCGGCGCCGCCGTGGTGACCCACGCGCTCCTCGCCGGCGCGGAGCGTCCAGCCGGGCCGCGCCTCGTCGCCGCGCTCCATCGCCGTCCCGCGCTGGCCGGCCTGCTCGTGGTGGTCGTGGTCCTCGCCGCCGACGCCCTCTATCCGTTTGCGGTCACGCTGGACGTCTCGACGGTCTGGGAGAACCTGAAGGCCGGCACGTGGCGGCCCCTCGGCAGCCTCGGCCGCGCGTTCTGGCCGGACCTGGTGGTCGAGAAGGCGCTCGCGTACGCGGCGGCCGCCGTGCTCGCGCGGGCCGCGCTCGCCGGGGTGCCGATGCGCGCGGCCGGTCTCCTCGCCTGGATCGGCACCACGCTGCTCGCGATCGCCCTCGAGGGCGGCAAGCTCATGATCGTGGGACGGGCGCCCAACGTCGACAACGTCCTGCTCGCGACGGCGGGCGGATTGCTCGGGGTCACCGTGCTGCCCGCCCTGGCCCGGCTGTGGATCGTCCGCGAGCACGGGCCCGCGTGGCTCGTCGCGGGCGCGGTCGCGCTGCTGGTGTACGAGGAGCTGACGCCCTTCACGGTCGTCGCCTCGACGCCGGCGCTCTCCGCGCGGATCGCGCGCATCGAGTGGGTGCCGTTCACCTCGTACTACGGTGCCGACGCGCAATCCGCGCTCTTCGACCTGGCCAAGAAGGTCGGGCTGGGCGCGCTCGTGGGCGCGGCCATGCGCCACGCGTGGCCCCGGCCGCGGCTCTGGCTGGTCCTCCTCCTGGGCGCGCTCCTGGAGGCGGCCCAGGTCCTGCAGCCGGTCCACACCCCGGCGGTCACCGACGCGCTGATGATCTATGTCGGCGCCCTGATGGGGGCCCGCCTCGTCGCGCGCAACCGGGCCGTGGCCGGTCGATCCGCGGTCGGCCGACCGACCGCGTGACGGTCAGGACCAGAGGCGCCGGCTGGCGAGGGCGGCGCCCTCGCTGAGCGCAGCGAGCTTGGCCCACACCACCGAGTGGGCGACCATCTCGGAGCCCGCGAAGGTGCCGAAGCCGCAGTCGGTGGAGGCGATCACCCGGGTGCGGTCGCCGACTGCGTCCACCGCGGCCAGGATGCGATCGGCCACCACCTCGGGATGCTCGACGTAGTTGGTGGTCGTGTCGATCACGCCGGGCAGCAGCAGCATGCCGTCGGGGATCCGGTGCTGTTTCAGCACGCGGTACTCGTGCTGGTGTCGCGGGTTGGCCAGGGGCAGCGACAGCGCGCCCACGCGGGCCTTCAGCACGACGGGCAGGACCGCCTCCAGCGGCACGTCGTGGGTGTGCGGGCCGTCGTAGTTGCCCCAGCAGAGATGGAGCCGGAGACGATCGGCCGGGATCCCCTCGGTGGCCTGGTTGATCGCGCGCACGTGCAGGTCGACCATCTGCACGAAGCGATCGAGCGAGTCGTGCTGGAAGAAGCGGGCGCGCTCCATGGCCAGGTCGGGGCAGTCCACCTGCAAGAGCAGGCCCCGCTCGTGGATCAGCCGGTACTCCTTCCGCATCTCGCGGGCCAGCGCCATCACGTAGTCCTCGTGCGAGCGGTAGTGCGCGGAGAGCAGGATGGTGGCGATCACGCCCGGCGACGCGGCGGTCATGAAGCGCTCGACGAACCGCCCGGCGCGGCCCTCGGTCGCGCGCAGGAAGCCGTCGCACTCCGCGGCGGCGGGGCCCAGATCCGCGTACTCCACCTCCGCGATGGCCTGGGGGGCGTCGCCGATGCGGGCGGCGTCGCGCCGCCGCCGGGCCAGCATGTCGGCGTAGTCGGGGAAGTCGATCAGGTCACGGGCGAGCTGCCGACGGCTCGTGCCGCCGAAGCCGCGCATGCGGCCGGCCACGTAGGTCGAGAAGCCGGCGCGCGGCTGCTCGCCGTTGTTGATGACGTCGATCCCCGCGTCGAGCTGGCCTGCCACCACACGCTCGACCGCGGCGGCGGCCTCGCGGTCGAGGGCGGCCGCGTCCACCGGCTCGCCGCGGTCCCGTTGGACGAGCAGGTCCCGCAGGACGGGCGCCCGCGGGAGGCTGCCCACGTGGGTGGTCAGGATGCGCGCCTCGCTGCGCTGCATGGGCCCGCCTCAGCGCTCGGCTCGCCGGCCCATCACGAGCCGGCCCGCGCGCCCAGCTCGCGCTGCAGCCAGTCCGCGAGCAGGTCCTTCTCGTAGCGCAGCTGGTCGATGCCCGAGGGCGTCGAGCGGTCCAGGTAGTTGACGTCCACGAGCCGGCGGGTGCCGGTGCGGATCTCCTTGCCCTCCGCGTCGAGGATCCGGAAGGTGAGGTCGATGCGCGGCGGGTAGATGTCCTTCATGGTCCGCAGGTCGCAGGCGAACGGGTTGCGCCACACCTCGATGTCCCCCGCCATGTCGATGTTGCTCACCGTGATCTCCATCCGCTGTCCCTCGGGCAGCCAGCGGCCGGCGGTGATCTTCACCGAGCGCTCCAGCTGGGCCGCGAGCGCGGTGACATCCACGGGCCGGTTCACGCAGCTGGTCTTGAAGTCGCTGAACTTCTGCGGGTTCGCGAGCTCGACGGTCACCCGGTCGTCCTGGGCGGAAGCCCCGGACGAGACCCCGAGCCCGACCGCGGCGAGCAGCAGCATCAGCACGGTCTTCATGGTCGAGACTCCTGCATTGTGGGCCGCGGCTTACCCGAGTATCAGCCGGCCCCGGCCCGGGGGGTGATCTGGATGAGAGGGGCTGGCTCGGTCTCGATCTGGATCGTGGTGTGATCGATGCCGAATCTGGCGTGGAGGATGAGGTGCAGCGCTTCGAGGATCTTGTCGCCGGGCGCGCCGGCCTCGACGACGACGTGCGCGCTCATGGCCTCGCGGCCCGAGGTCAGCGTCCAGACGTGCAGGTCGTGGACGCGCCGCACCGCGGGCGCCGCGGCCATCGCGTCCTCGATCTCCCGCACGTCGAGGTGGGCGGGGGCTCCCTCGAGCAGGATGTTGACGGCCTGGCGCAGGAGGGCCCAGGTGCGGGGCAGGATGAAGACCGCGATCAGGGCGCCCGCGACCAGGTCGACCCACACCCATCCGGTGAGCAGGATGACCGCCCCGGCGCTGATCACGATGGCCGAGCTCAGCGCGTCGCCCAGCACCTCCAGGTACGCGCTGCGCACGTTCAGGCTCGCGTGCGCGCCCGCGTGCAGCAGGGCGAGGCTCGACAGGTTCACCGCGAGCCCCAGCACCGCCACCGCCAGGATCGGGCCGCCCGGCACCACCGGTGGCTGCCACATGCGCTCGTAGGTGGCCACCAGGATCGCGATGGCCATCACGCAGAGCACCACGCCGTTGACCAGCGCGGCGAGGATCTCGACGCGGTAGTAGCCGTAGGTCTTCGCCGGGGTGGCCGGACGCTCCGCGAACCACACCGCGAGCAGGCTCAGCAGGATGCCGCCCGCGTCGACCAGCATGTGGGTCGCGTCGGCGAGGAGCGAGAGGCTGCCCGTCCAGAGCCCGACCGCGGCCTCGATCACCAGGAAGCCGGCGGTCAGGCCGAACACGGCCACCAGACGCCGCTTGTGCATGGAGCCGTGGGTGTGCCGGCCGTGCATGGTCGCGCTCAGCGGGCCGGCGGGATCACCAGCCTCGCCTCACCCTGACGGATGCCCTGGCTCGCGAAGAACCCGGCGTGCGCCTCGATGGCATAGCGGAACGGGCCGAGCGGGCCGTACAGCTCGGTGGGGCTCGGGTCCATCTTCGAGATGGCGAAGATCTTCCCGTCGTCCTTGACGAAGGCGATGTCGAGGGCGGCCGGGACGTTCTGCATGTGGAACTGGGTGAGGATCTCCTTGCCGAAGTCGAACAGGATCAGGTAGCGGCGGATCTCCTCGGGCGTGGCGCACTGAAATCCCGCCGCCTGGCGCTCGCCGGTCTCGGCCGTCTTCACCCGCAGCGCGATGGTGCGGTTGCCCGCCTGGATCGAGACCATGCGGAACGGCATCGAGGCGAAGGCGTCGCGCCAGCGCGGGCACTCCGGGTTCGCGGCCGCCGGCGCGGTCTTCTGGGCGGGCCCCTGCGCGGCGCCGAGGGCGGCGACGCCGAGCCAGACGGCCACACCCAGCGCGGCCGCGCCGGCGCGGATCACGGCAGCGCCTCCCGCGCGATGGCCGGCGCCCGGCGGCGGGCGAGGGAGGCGGCCGCGAAGAAGAGCAGGGCGGTGAGCACCACCGCGCCGCCGGCGGCCAGGCGCAGGTAGTAGGCCGCGATCAGGCCGCCGGTCATCGAGAGCAGCGCCACCACGATCGCCACCGCGGTGGCGGCGTGGAAGCTCCGGCCGAGCGCGAAGCCGGTCAGCGCCGGGATCACGATCATCGCGGAGACCAGCAGCACGCCCACCATGCGCATCGCCACCACCGTGGTCAGGGCGGTGAGCACGGTCAGCAGCAGGTTCAGGGCCCCGACCGGCACCCCGCTGGTCCGGGCCAGGTCCTCGTTGAGCGTGATGGCGAGCAGCTGCCGGTAGAAGCCGCCGATGGCCACGGAAACCGTGGCCCCGAGGGCCAGGATCAGCCAGACGTCGCCGGTGGTGACGGTGAGGATGCTGCCGAACAGGATCGCGAACAGATCGGCGTTGAAGCCGCGCGCCAGGCTGATGAGCACCACCGCCACCGCGAAGCCGCCGGAGAGGAACACCGCGAGCGCCGCGTCACCCTCCAGCACGCCCCGCGCGCGCAGCCGCTCCATGCCCACCGCGCCCGCGAGGGCCACCAGCAGCGCGCCCAGCACCGGCGAGATGCCGAGCACCAGGCCCAGGGCCACGCCGGCCAGGGCCACGTGGGACAGCGTGTCCGCGATGAGGGAGAGGCGGCGCGGGATCAGGAAGACTCCGATGACCGGGCAGATCAGCGCGGTGACCACGCCCGCCGCGAACGCCCGGTGCATGAAGCCGTACTGGAGGAACTCGGGCATGGAGCTAGTGGTCGTGACTGACCACGCGCACCGCGGGACCGTAGAGCGCGGCGAGGGCCGCGTCGCCGAGGAAATCGCCGGGGCGGCCGTGGAAGATCAGCCGGCGGTTGAGGCAGGCGAGCTTCGTGACCTCCTTGGCCACCACGCCGATGTCGTGGCTCACCAGGATGAGGGTGACGTCGCGCTCGCGGTGGAGATGGTGCAGCAGGGCGTAGAAGCTGGTCTGGGCCTCCGGATCCACCCCGCCGGTCGGCTCGTCCAGGATCAGCAGCTCGGGCTTGGACACCAGCGCGCGCGCGATCAGCACGCGCTGCTGCTGGCCGGGCGAGAGCGCGCCGATGCGCGCCGCGCCGTGGCGCTCCATGCCCACCTGACCCAGGACCTCGCCGATGCGCTGCCGCTCCGCCTTCCCGATCCGCGCGAACAGGCCGAGCGACGGGAGCAGGCCGGTGGCCACCACCTCGCGCACCGTCACCGGGAGCGCCGGATCGAGCGTGGCCTTCTGGGGGACGTAGCCGAGGCGTCCCCATTGCCGGAAGGCGGCGGGCGCGTGGCCGAAGAGGCGCACCGAGCCACGAGCCGGCGGCAAGAGCCCGAGCACGATGCGGAGGAGGGTGGTCTTGCCCGAGCCGTTGGGGCCGATGATGCCGAGGAAGTCGCCGGGCTCGACGGTGAGGTTGATGCGCTCGAGCACCGGGGTCGCGCCGTAGACGAAGTCCACGTCCTCCAGCTCGACGAAGGAGCGCACGCTAGCCGCCGATCCGGACGGTGTCGGTGGCGGCGGTCCGGGTCCGAGGATGGCCAGCCGGATGCGCGGCGTCCCACCACGCGGCGGCGGCCGCGCAGCCGCCCCCGAGCAAGACGCCACCCAGCACGTCGGAGGGCCAGTGCGCGTTGAGGATGATGCGCGCGTAGCCGACCGATCCCACCAGGACGATCGAGACCGCGAGCAGCGCCAGCCGCGCCGCGGGCGACACCCGCTCGCGCGACAGCACGTAGAGCATCAGCACCACGAAGGTGGCGATCGCGGTGACGTGCCCGCTGGGGAATCCCCAGTTCACGCCGCGCGGACGCGGACGGCCCACCACGAGCTTGAACAGCTGCTCCACCGCCCCGGACAGCAGGAGGGTGCCGCACCAGAGCCACCAGCGGCGGCGCGCGATCGGCGACCACAGGAGCAGCACGATCATCGCGGGGCCGAGAAATTCCCACCGGCCGCCGTGATTGGTCCAGCGGGCGATCGCGTGGGCGAGGGTGCCGCGGGCCAGGAGCACCTCCCGATGCAGCGAGCCGTCGCCGGGCAGGAGGCCGATCGCGTAGATGACCACGCTCATCCCGAGAAAAGCGCCGAGCATGACGAGGCAGAGTGCCCGCCAGCGAGCGACGACGATCGGGTCCATGGCCTCCACATTGTACCCGCTCGGTCGGCTATTCCAGGGCCTTGTTGATCGCCGCGATCAACGCCTCGACCTTCGGCTTCGAGGACGTGGGCAGGTGATCGGTCGATCGCATGCGATTGATCTCCTCGCAGATGCGGCGGGCCACCGCGCCGCGGTTGAACGGCACGCCGACACCGTGGAAGAAGGCCTCGACGCGCTTCACCAGCTGGGTGCCGGCGGGCAGCGTGACCGCGGTCGTTCCCGCGCCGGCGAGCGGCTGCTTGTAGACCTCGAGGACGTGCTTGAGGTAGAAGTCCTCGGGGAACAGATCCTCGACGGACACGTCGCGGCCCATGACCTTCATGGCCGGGCCCACGCTCAGCGCGCCCGCCTTGCCTCCGCGGTAGCGCACCAGCCAGTCGTTGATCAGCTCGTCCTTCGCCGCGTTGCCCGCGGCGTCGCTGTCGTAGAGGGCCACCACCTGCGAGCTCTGCCCGGCCAGGAACGCGGCGAGCGCGGTCACCTCCGACGGCGTGCCCGCCGCGCTGATCATCAGGTCGGCGGGGAGGCCGGCCAATCCGGAGCGGATCATCAGGTTGGAGAGCGCGGTGAGGAACCACGCGTCGTCGGCGCCTTCCACCACCAGGTTGCGCTCGGCCACCGGGTGGCCCAGCCGGCCCTGGATGCCGAGCGCGGCCTGCAGCACCGCCTTGGCCTCGGGCTCGCTCCGGCCCAGGTCCTCCGAGACCACCGAGCCCGCCTCCGATTCGCCGATGACGCGGATCCCCTTCGGGCGCGTCAGGTCCACCATGAAGGGCAGGTGGGTCGTGTAGATCAGGGTGTTCGTCTCCGTGTAGCCGGCGAGCCGCTCGAGCAGATCGCGCTGGGCCTGGGGGTGGAGATGGAGGCCCGGCTCGTCCAGGAGAATCACGCACTCCTTCAGCCGGCCCCGCGTCTCGTGCATCAGCATCAGGTCGAAGGAGAAGAACCACTGGAACCCGCGCGACCGCTCCTCGAGGCGGGTCAGCGCGCGGTCCCGATCGCTCTTCACGAAGGTGAAGAACTCGAAGCCGTCCACCCGGAAGTCCAGCTCGTAGCGCCGCGACGTCCAGTGGTCGGCGAGCTTGCGGGTCAGGGTGGCGGCCGCGTCGCTGAGATCGTACTGGCGGTCCTCCTTCGAGGCGGCCGCCGCGGCCTGCGTCTCGCGATCGAGGTCGAGGCCCGCCTCGTCGAGAATGGTGAGGAACGTGCGGTCCTCGTCGGTCAAGGTCCCTTCGTCCCGGCGCTGCTGGACCTGGTTCAGGATCGCGTGACCCCGGAAGATCCCGTACTCGTCGAGATAGACGAAGGTGGGCAGGTGCGAGACGACGTAGTCGTGCGCGCTCGGGGGAATCGATTCCGCGCCGACCGACGGAGGGAAGACCACCGTCAGCGTCCCCCCGTAGTCGCGCGTCACCTTCACGCGCTTGAGCGGGCCGGCCGTTCCGATCAGGCCGGCCAGATCGGCTTCCTCGGCTGCGGACAGCTCGAGCTCGGCGGTGCAGGCCACCTGGTCCGTCGAGCGGGCGCCCCGATGGCCGCGCGGCCACTCCCGCAGGTGATAGGGCTCCGGATGGAACGGGTTGAGCTTGTGCAGCGCCTTCAGGACCGCGGTCTTGCCGGATTCGTTCTTGCCGACCAGCACGGTGAGCGGCGTGACCGGAATCCAGGTGGAATCCATGACACAGCGATACATCTGCACCTGGAAGCCGACGAGTCTCATGGGGGACCCGGGCGACTATAGCACTCCCGACGCGCCGACGCGCGCGGCGGCTCGGGCGATCAGAGCGCGCGGAGGATCGCGGCGGCCAGGCGCTCGGCGCCCTCGGGCCCGTGGGTGAAGAAGAGGCCCGGCTCGTTGACCTCGACCTCCATGATGCGGAAGCCGTCGCGCGTCGCCACGCCGTCGATGCGCGCGTAGAGCGGAGGGCACGGCAGTGCGGCCAATGCGGTGCGGGCGGCGGCGAGCGCGTCGTCGGGCGGCCGGCCCGCTTCGACCGTCCCTCCGAGCCGCGGCTGGACCCGGAAGTCCCCGGGGGCGGGCCGCTTGAGCACCGCGTGGGTGAAGAGCGAGTCGATGAAGATCAGCGACCACTCGCCGCGGGTCTCGATCTCCTCGATGAACGGCTGGACGAGCACCGGCAGGTGCATGGCCCCGCTCGCGACCTCGGCGGCGCTCTCCGCCGCAGTCGCCGGTGTGACGAGCCGGGTCTCGTGCGCGGAAGCCCCGACCTCCGGTTTGATCACCGCGCGCTGCCACCCGCGACGCTCGAGCAGGGCGGTGAGGCCGTCGCCGGGCTCGGCGGGATCGAAGAGCACGGTCGGGATCGTGGGCACGCCGGCTCCCTGCAGCGCGATCAGATATCGCTTGCTCAGGTTCCAGCGGACGAGGTCCGGCGGGTTCCAGACCCGCGCGGCGGCCCGCTCGACGCCGTCGAGCCAGGCGCGGAAGCCCTCGGGGTCCAGGTGGTATTCCCAGTTCGAGCGCAGCACCACCGCGTCGAAGCCGCCGAACTCCGTCCCGGGGCCGTTCCACGGACGGGCCTCGACGACGGCGCCGCGGCTCTCGAGCGCGCGCCGGGCCAGCCGATCGCTCTCCGAGATCTCGGGCCAGCGCCGGCACGTCACGAAGCAGATGCGCGCGGTCACGGGCCGACCGGCTTGCGGCAATCGAGCGCGGTGCGCAGGTTGGCGAGGTTGGCCTGCATCAGCTCGACGTAGCCGAGGCCCGCCTCGCTATCCTGTCGCGTGAGCCCTTCCACCGGATCGAGCGGCAGCGGCCGGGCGCCGATCTCGCGACCCAGCGTCTCGGCGATGCGCGGGCTCACCAGCGGCTCGTAGAAGACGTGGGTCACCTTGAGTTCGCGCGCCCGTCTCACGAGCGCGGCCAGGTCCGCCGGGCTCGGCTCGGCCTCGGGGGTCAGGCCCATCGCCGGCCACTCGGTCAGCCGATACCGCCGGGCCAGGTAGCCGAACGCGGCGTGCGCGGTCACCAGGTCCCGCCGGGCGCAGTCCTGGAGGCCCTCGCGGAACGCCCGGTCGAGCGCGTCGAGCCGGGCCGCGTACGCGCGCGCGTTGGCCGAGTAGGTCGCGCGGCCGGGCGGATCGGCCTGCGCGAGGCCGGCCTCGATGGCCTCCACCTGCGCGCGCGCGAGCCGGGGATCGAGCCACGCGTGCGGGTCGACCACGCCGCCCGACCGGATGAGATCGAGGCCGCGGCTGGCATCCACCACCACGCGGGGCCCCGCGCCGCCGGTCAGCAGCTTCTGCGACCAGGCGTCGAGGCCGGTGCCGCTGTGGACGAGGACGCTGGCCCGCCGGGTCAGCGAGACGTCGCGCGGCGACGGCTCCCAATCGTGCGGCTCCACCCCCGGTGGGACCAGCGCGACCGCGTCGGCGCGGGCCCCGGCCACCTGGCGCGAGAACTCCCAGAGCGGATACACGGTGGCCACGACCTGTGGCTTCGTCGGCGGGCCGCCCGATTCGCAGCCGGCCACCGCGAGCGTGGCCAGAGCCAGCGAGAGGCCGTGCCGGGTCACGCCCATCGGCGTCGCTGCACCCGCGTGGTGAGGCCGAGGGCGAGCAGGCAGAGGCCGAAGGCGCAGACCACGGTGGCGCCGGTCGGCAGGTCCAGCACCGCGGAGGCGAGCATCGCGGCCACGCTCACGCCCGCCCCGAAGAGCCAGCCCACCACGAGGCGGGTTCCGATGCGGCTCGCCAGGAGGATGCCGGCGAGGGCGGGCACGATCAGGTACGAGAACACGAGCAGGACGCCCGCGATGCGGACCGACGAGGTGACGACCACCCCGAACGAGGCGTAGAAGAGGAAGTCCCAGCCGCGCACCGCCCACCCCTCGCGGTAGGCGCGCTCCGGGTCGGTGGAGATCAGGAAGAAGGGGCGGCGGCAAAGCCAGTGGAAGAGGCCGACCAGCGCGTAGAGGATCGCGACCTCGAGCACCTCGCTCCCGCTGACGCTCAGGATGCTGCCCACCAGCATGCCGCGCAGATGCTCGGCCCCGTGCGGCGTGCGGTCGGCGAGCAGGACCGCGCCCGCGGAGGATACCGCGTAGACCACGCCGATCACCGCTTCGTGCGAGACGCGGCGGGTGCGGCTGCGCGTGAGGGCCAGCACCAGCGCGCCGAGGATCGTGAAGCCCAGGCCCGCCGCGTACGACTCCCAGGTGTCCAGCTCGAAGCCCACGAGGAACGCGCCGGTCGCGCCCAGCGCGGCGATCTGGGCGAGCGCGATGTCCACGAAGATCACCTCGCGGCTCAGCACGTGGAAGCCGAGATAGGCGTGGATGCCGGTGAGGACGAGGCACATCAGGAACGGCAGCCACATCAGGGCGAGGAGATCGTGCGTCGAGACCGCGATCATTTCATGGCCTGGGCGATCGACTTCACATTGTAGTCGATGGTCTCGAGGTAGCCGTCAGTGCCTTTCACCGCGCCCACCGCGGAGGCCGCGACGACCACCCGGACACCGGTCTCCTGGGCGATCCGGGCCGCGAGCTTCTGGTCGCCCCACGGCACGGTCAGGATCAGGCGGACCTTGTCCTCCTTCATCGAGGCGATCAGCCGGGTGAGATGGGCGGGCGTCGGGGGAATGCCCGGGCGCTCCTCGATCGATCCGGCCTGCACCAGGCCGAATCGGGCCAGGAAGTAGGGCCACATGTTGTGATCCACGACGATCCGGGCGCCCTCGAAGGGCGCCATCTCCGCCGACCATCCGGCCAGCGCGCGATCGAGCCGGGCGAGGAACTCCTCGCGGTTGCGCTCGAAGGTCGCCCGCTGCTCGGGCGCGACTCGCGCCAGCCCGGCGAGGATGTTCGCGGTGACCACGCCGACCGTGCCCGGGTCGGCGGTGTAGTGGGGATTGCCCACCGGATGCACGTCGCCCATCGAGCGATCCACGCGCGTCTGCGGCACCTCGAGCAGCGGCACGCCGCTGGACGCGTCGACGCGGCCCCGCGCGCCCGGGATCACGTTGGGGTTGTTGGCGCCCTGCACGACGACCTCGGCCCACTGATCCAGCTCGAGGCCGTTGACGATCAGGAGATCGGCCTGGCGCACCTTCACCATCAGGCTCGGGCGCACCTCGAGATCGTGCGGATTCTGGTTGCCGCGGGCGAGGGCGTCGACGTCCACCAGCTTGCCTCCGACCGCCTCGGTCAGCGCCTTCAGATCGGTGGTGGTGGCGACGACCCGGATCTTGCCGGCCGCGGGTGCGGGGCCGGCGCCGAGACCCAGGATGAGGAGCGCCGCGCTCAGCAGCGCTCGCGCGATGATCGGCATGGCCGTCTCCTTTCTAGAAAGGATGCGCCGGATGGGCGCCGAGGATGAACGTCGCTTGCAGCAGCCACTCGTCGACCTGCTTCGCGCTGCCCCCGTGGTCCTGGAAGCCGAGATAGCTGCAGCACGTCGAGCGGTCGGTGTGCTTGTAGCCGAGCCGGAAGCGCAGGAACTCCGACGGCATGAAGCTGAGATACGGCTGCACCGCCCACTCCGTCCCGGGATTGACCGGATACTGCGTCCGGTCGTAACGGAACCCGAGGGCCCAGCGGCTCCACGCGCCGAAGCGGAACGGCTGGAGCTCGCCGTACACGTACCAGCCGTCGCGCTCGAGCGTCCGCTTCTGCTGGGTCGCGGTGAGCGCGTCGGTGACGAGGGCCTGCCGGATGCTGTAGAGGTACTCGCCGGCCACCGTGACGAGTGGGTGCGGCCAGCCGTCCGGCCGGTACTTGTACTTGGCGTCCGCGCCGATGATCTGGCTGTTCAGCTGATCGGGCGTCTGTCCGTTGGCGATGGAGGCCCCGAGCTGGAACGCGCCCCACTCGTCGAGATCGAAGAAGGTGCGCACGCGTCCGGTCACCAGCGGAAACTGCAGGCTGCCCCGGCCGAAGGCCACGTCGTTGTCGCCGTCGAAGACGCCGCCCAGCACCTCGACGAAGAAGGGCAACGGCGGCACCCAGGTGGCCTCGACGCCCTTCTCGACCAGCCCGTCCTCGCCGAAGAACTGGGTGTACACGTTCGGGCGGTCGATGAACGGCAGATCGTGCTCGTGAGTCGCGTTGGTCAGCCCGAAGCGATTGCGCATCTGGCCCATGCGGGCGCCGGTGCCGAAGGGCAGCGTCAACAGCTCGAGGTAGGCCTCGGCCAGGCGCACCGACACGTCCCCGCGCGATTCTTCTCCCGCCTCGAGCCGCACCTCGGCCCGCGCGTAGGGATCGATCTGCCCGAAGAGGCTCAGCTCGATCTCGCGCGGGAAGAAGCGGTTCTCGAGCCCGGAGAACGTGCCGCCCGCGTTCTTCTCCACGTTGCGCTGGGTGAGGTTGCCGACGAAGTCGCCGGCCACGCCCATGTCGAAGAGCAGCTGCCCGGCCCCGCGTCGCTCGTAGAGCGCGAAGGGCTGGCGCGGGCGGGCCAGATCGGCGGCGTTGATGGCGGGGCCCGAGGACGCCGGGCTCGGCGCGGGCTGGGCCACGGTGGGCGGCGGGGGCGCGGGCGCCGCGGCCGCCGGGGCCCCGGCGGGGGCGGCGGGTTCGGGCGGTCTGGATTCGAGCGTCTTGAGGCGCTCGCTCAGCTGGTTGATCGACCGCTCGTAGCCCTCCTTCATCGTCTCGAACTGCCGCCGCATCTCCTCCAGCTCTCGTCGGATCGCTTCCGTCTCCTGGGCGGCCGCGGGACCGGGCAAGGCCGCGCCGACGACGATCAGGCCGATGGCGATCAGTGCACGCATGGACGCCTCCGTGTGAGGAATGAATGGGCGCCCGGGGGCGAGGCCCGCGGGCGTCGACCGCGCTACCGAACGGAGGGGCTAGGCGGGGGGCGGAGCGCGGGAGTCGGCGAGATCGAGGACCGGCGCGGAGAGCCGCGCGCCGGCGGCGGTGACGCGCGCCTCGGCCACGAGGGCGATGAACACCGCGAGGCGGCAATCCGGCAGCGGCACGTCGCCGACCACCGAGTCCAGGCTCGCGAGGACGTGCTCCTCGTTGTAGAGCCCGACGGTGCCTGCGTCGTGCCGGTGGATCGGCTGGCTCACCTCGACCGGAACGGCCAGCGCGATGAGCAGCAGGAGCAGCGCGGCCATCACCGAGCGGGCGCGGGGATGCGAGCGGAGCGCGGGCGGGGGAAGCATGCCTGGCTCGTACTTATACGCGCAACGCGCGGCGGCGGCAAGCCGCGCGGCTCGCGCTCCTCCCAGGAGCGGCGACGGTGACGGCTGGCGGCTACTTCACGACGGGAAACCGGCGCCGCAGCCAGCCGTCGAGGCCGTCCTGCAGCACCACGTGATTGAGATAGCCGCGGGTCTCGAGGAAGGCGTAGGCGGTGGCGGCCTCCTCGACCGAGCACCGGCAGTAGAGGACCACCATCGGCGAGGTCGGGATCTCCCCGAAGCGCCGGTCGAGCTCGGTCATCGGCACCGAGATGGCGCCGGGCAGATGGCCGGCCTCGAACTCCTGGGCGGTGCGCAGGTCGACCACCACCACCGGCTGGCGCGACTCGATCAGCCACTTGAGGTAGTCGGGCTCGGTGTAGGCCACGCGGGGCACGCCGCCGTGCGCGGCGTGCGCGGCGGGCGCGCAGGCCGCGGTGAGCGCGAGGGCCAGCGCGACCAGTTGCGATGTCACTGCGCCTGCTTCACGATCGAGGTGATCTCCACGTTGGGCGGGGTGCCGGAAAGCGTGAAGCGCACGACGTCGCCGATGTCGAGCCCATCGTAGAGCTTGGGGTCGTGCACCCGGAAGCCCATGGTCATCGAGCCCATGTAGCCGGTCAGCTCGTCGTGGGTGAGCACGACCACGTTCAGCTCGGGCAGCACCGCGCGCACCACCCCGCGCGACTGCCAGGAGCGCCCGTCGCCCACCGCCTGCTGACGGCGCGCCTGGTCCAGCTCCCGGCCGAGCCGCGAGACCTCGCGGCCCCACGCCAGATAGCCCAGCATCAGGCCCAGGGCGAGGGCCAGATTGATCAGGAGCACGACGCGCCAGAGTCGCATGGCCGGCCTAGTGTACGTGCACGTCGGGCGCGGGGCCCGCCGGCGCTTCCTTGTCGAGCAGGAGGAGCTGGTCCACCAGCGTCTGCATCGTGTCCCAGCCGGGACCGGGGGAGCCGGGGAGCCAGCGCGCGCGGACGTAGCCCTGACGATCCACCAGGAACTCGGCGTGCAGCGCCGGCGCGGCGGCGGCCGGGCCGAGCCCGCGCGAGAGCAGCCGGTAGGTCGTCGCGATGTCGGCGGCGCCGTCGGTGATCACCGGGAAGAGCATCGGCGGCTCGGCGCCCAGCCGGCGAATGATGTCGGCGCCGTCGCCGAGCGGGACCGCGATCACCTCGGCGCCGAGGGCCTGCAGCGAGTTGTAGCTCTCCGCCAGCTGCACGAGGCGCGCTCGCGACTCCGGCAGCGTGAAGAGGACGAGCAGGACCATCCAGCGGTCCCGCAGCTCCTTCAGGCTCCGGGGGGGCGCGGGGCCCACCACGATCGTGAGGTCCGGCGCCACCAGCCAGGGCCGACCCGGCGGCACCAGGTCGGTCATCGGCCGCGCGCGCTCGCCCGCCCCGAGCGTGCGGATGAAGTTGATGAGGTCCCAGCGGTCCTCCTCGGAGAGCACGGCTCCGAAGGGCGGCATGCCCGCCGCGGGAATGCCGTGGGTGAGCCACCAGAACATGTCTCCGACGGTGTGCTGCGCGGCATGCGCCGCGGTGAGATCGGCGGGCGGCTTCGGCAGGCCCGCGCCGCCCGGCCCGTCGCCACGGCCGCCCGCGCCGTGGCACGTCGCGCAGTGCGCGCGATAGAGCGTCTGACCGCTCGCCACCGACACCGCCTGGTACGGCACCGAGGGGCGACGATAGGTGGTGGGATACGCGTCGACGGTCATGGGCGGGAGCGCGACCCAGAGGCCGAGGGCGAGCGCGGTGACTCCGCCGCCCACCAGCAGCACGCGCCAGGAGCGCAGGAGCAGCCCCACGATCACCGCGAGCACCCCGATCACCGCGATCTGGCCGCCGATCAGCACGCGGCTGACGCCGCCGGGCAGGGAGGCCGCGGCGTCCCACGAGTAGCGGAGCGAGAACGGCCACCAGATCGGATCGTGCACCGCGGGCGGCGACAGCGAGAGGCCGGTGGTGATCAGCAGGATCAGCAGGCCCAGTCCGGCCTCCGCGGCGACGAACCGGCCGAGGCGCGCCATCGCGGGCCGGCCGATGGTCTCGCCGTCGCCGGACAGGCGTGGCAGGAGCCGGCTCCGGTTGTGCCGGGCGAGGATCAGGATCGGGATCAGCAGCGCGACCTTGAGCAGCAGTAGCCCGCCGTAGCGCGTGCCGACCAGCGCGGGAATGCCGCCGACCTGGAACCAGCTGTTGGCGAGGCCGGTGAGCACGACCAGCGTCATCATCACGAGGGCCAGACGCGAGAAGGCGCGCATCGCGACCACCGCGAACGGCCGCGCGTCCTGTCCGCGCTCCGCGGAGGCCTCGCGCAGCAGGACGACGAGGGGCGCCAGCGCGCCGAACCAGGCGCCGGCCGCGAGGAGGTGCAGGGCGTCGAGCAGCGCGGCGGTCAGCCCGCCCGGCTCGACCGCAGCCGCGTGACCGGCCCACGCCATCGCGCCGGCGGCGACCGCGGCGAGCAGGCCGGCCTCGAGGCGGAGGGCCAGCCGGTCGGCGGCGCTCTGCTCGCGCTCCCGCAGGAGCAGGAGCGCGGCCAGCAGCAGCAGGACGCCGTGGCGGACCAGCCAGACGGTGCCGAACTGGCTCCGGCCGAGCAGCCGGATCCATTCGCCGATGTCGAGGGCCGCGCCGGCGCGGCCGGTGACCACCGCGGCCTGGAAGGCGAGCGTGGCCACGCCGGTGGTCAGCACGAGCACCGCGAGCGCGCGCGCCCAGCGGATCATGCGCGACTCCCACGCCCGCGCGGTGGGATGATCGGCGCGGCCGGCCAGCAGCAGCGCGGTGACCAGGCCCACCAGCCCGAGGCTGCCGGCGAGATGCAGCCAGCGCGCGATCACGCCGAAGCCGGTCATTCCGGCGACGACGGCTTGCGCGAGAGCCGCATCACGATGATCACGACGAGCACGCCCGCGGCGAGGGTGAGCGCGCCCGCGAGCAGTCCGACGGTCAGCGGGCTCAAGCCTTCGGGGCGGAGCGGCCCACCGTGATCGGCCCACGCCTCGGCGACCAGGCGGAGCGGAGGGAGTGTCATGAGCGGCCCCATTATAATGAGTCCGTGCGCGCGATCATCTTCGACGCCGGCAACACGCTCCTGCGCATGAACTACGCGGTCATCGTCGAGCACCTGCGCGCGCGCGGACGCGCGGTGACCGTCGAGCAGGTGGAGGAGGCCGAGCTGCGGGCCCGCGTGCGCCTCGACCCGCATCTGGCCCCCGGCAATTCCACCGAGAGCACCACCACTCACGGCCGCTACCTGCGCTATCTGCTGGAGCACCTGGCCGTCACCGACGAGGCGGAGATCGACGCGATCGCACGGTGGCGTCGTGGCTACAACCTGCCGGTGGGGCTCTGGACGCGCGCCGATCCCGAGGCGGCGAGCGCGCTGCGCCGCGTGCGGGAGGCGGGCCTGGTCGCCGGGGTCATCTCCAACTCCAACGGCTCGGTGCGCTCCATCCTGGAGGAGACGGGCCTGGCCGTCCATCTCGACTTCATCATCGACTCCTCGGTGGTGGGCGTCGAGAAACCGGACCCGCGCATCTTCCACCTCGGGCTGCGCGAAGCCGGGGTGGCCGCCGCGCAGGCAGTCTACGTGGGCGATCTCTACTCGGTGGACGTGCTGGGCGCCCGCGCGGCCGGCCTCGACGGCATCCTGCTCGACCCGCGGGGCTTCTGGGCGCCCCGCGACTGCCGCCTCGCGGGCGGGCTGAACGAGGCGGTGCGCCTCGCCCTTCAGGACGGCAAGGTCACGTAGGGATAGCGTCGCAGGGCGTCGTAGACGATGCCCTGCATCTGCTCCACCGCGGCCGCGGTGCGGCCCTCGAAGCGCAGCGTGAGATACGGATTGGTGTTGGACGCGCGCAGCAGTCCCCAGCCTTCCGGGAACTTGATGCGGACCCCGTCGATGTCGATGGACTCGTAGCGGCCCTTGAACTCGCGGGCCAGCTCGGCGACCAGGGCGAACTTCTTGTCGTCGGGGCAGGGGGCCTTCAGCTCCGGCGTCGAGTACAGATGCGGCAGGGTGTCGAAGTGCTCGGAGGCCGGCCGGGTATCGCCGGCCACCAGCTGCAGGAATCGGCACGAGGCGAGGATGCCGTCGTCCACCCCGTACCAGTTCTCGCCGAAGAACATGTGCCCCGACACCTCGCCGCCCAGCAGGATGCCGTCCTCGCGCATCTTCCGCTTGAGGTGGGAGTGGCCGGTCTTCCACATGACCGGCTGGCCGCCGTGCCTCGTGATGTCGTCGACCAGCACCTGCGACGACTTCACGTCGAAGACGATCTTGGCCCCGGGGTGGCGGGTGAGCAGGTCGCGGCCGAGCAGGGCCAGCAGCAGGTCGGCCTCGTGCCGCCGGCCCTTCTCGTCCACGATGCCCACCCGGTCGGCGTCGCCGTCGTAGGCCAGCCCCACGTCGGCGCGGACCTCGAGCACCCGGGCCACGAGGTCGCGCATGTTCTCCTCCATCTCCGGATCGGGGAGATGGTTCGGGAAGGTGCCGTCGGACTCGCAGTACAGCTCCACCACCTCGCAGCCGAGCCGCCGCAGCAGCTCGGGGGCGAAGACGCCCGCGATGCCGTTGCCCGCGTCCACCACCACCTTCAGGCGCCGGGCCAGCCGCACGTGGCCGGTGATGGTGCCGAAGTAATCTTCCTTCGGATCGCGGCGACGCCGGGAGCCGGCGCCGCGCTCGAAGTCGCCGGCGGTGATGAGGGCGAGCAGATCCTGGATCTCGCCCTCGGTGAGGGGCGCCGCCCCGGCGTGGACCATCTTCACGCCGTTGTCGGAGACCGGGTTGTGGCTGCCGGTGATGGTGGCGCCGCCGTCCAGCTTCCAGTGGGCGGTGGCGAAGTACAGGAGTGGGGTGTGGTTCACCCCGATGTCCACCACGTCGAGGCCGGTGGAGAGGACCCCGGCCGCGAACGCCTCCTTCAGAGCGTGTGACGAGACGCGGTTGTCCATGCCCAGCGCGATGGTGCGCCCGCCCCGGCGCTTCACGAGCGTGCCGTAGGCCCGTCCCACCTGCTCGAAGACGGGCGGCGTGATGTCGACGTCGACCTTTCCGCGCACGTCGTAGGCGCGGAAGATGTAGGGATTGAGCGCGGTCACGACGATCGCCGGCCTACAGCACCGCGACCGCTTCGATCTCGATCAGCCACTCCGGCATGGCGAGCGCGGCCACCGCCACGAGGGTGGAGGCGGGCGACTTCTTGCCGAGGAACTCCTCGCGGATCGGAACCAGATCGGCCCGGTGCCGGATGTCGGTGAGGTAGGTGTTGATCTTGACGATGCTGTCCATCGTGCCGCCGCCCGCCTCGACCTGGGCCTTCACCGCCTGGAAGACGGCGCGGGCCTGCGCCTTGAAGTCGCCGGGGTGGGCGGGCTTGCCGCCCGCGTCGTAGGCGACCTGCCCGGCGATGTAGAGAATGGTCTGGGCTCCGCTCACCTTCACGCCCTGCGAGTAGGTCGGCGGATCCCAGACACCGTTGGCGGCGTAGCGCTCGATCTTGGCCATGCGATTCTCCTTCCACGGGGGATGGACGCGTCGTGATTAAGGTACTATAGCCCGAACCGAACGAGGAGATCCGCATGGACGACGCGCTCAAGGAAACCACCCGCAAGACCGCCCGCATGCTCTTCCACTCGATCAAGAGCGGCGTCGGGTTCGAGACGTGGAAGAAGTTCGACCGCGACCTCGCCCGCGAGCTCAGCATGTTCTTCACCGGCAAGCTCTACAGCCGCGAGGTGATCTCGCAGAAGCAGCGCGAGCTGTGCGCGGTGGCCTCCCTCACCGTGCTGAACCGGCGCAACGAGGTGCGCGCGCACATCCACGCCGCGCTGAACGTGGGGGCGAGCCGCCAGGAGGTGACCGAGGTCATCTTCCAGCAGGTCACCTACGGCGGCATGCCGGTGGTGGTGGAGGCCCTCGAGGTCTTCAAGGAGGTCCTGGTCGAGCGGGGCGAGTGGCAGGAGTGACCGCGCCCCGGGCGATGCACGAGACGGTGGCCGCGATGATCGCGGCAGCCCAGGTCGCCGGCGAGATCGCCATGAAGTACTACCGCGGCGGCTTCGACGTCACCATCAAGGCCGACCAGACGCCGGTCACCCAGGCCGATCGCGAGGCGGAGCAGGCCATCAAGGGCGTGCTGGGTCGCGCGCTCCCCGACTACGGCTTCCTCGGCGAGGAGTTTGGCGAAGAGGGGCCGAAGGAGCGCCGTTTCATCATCGATCCCATCGACGGCACCAAGAACTTCATCCGCCGGATCCCGATCTGGGCCACCCTCATCGCGCTGGAGGAGGCGGGCGAGGTGACCGCGGGCGTCGTCTTCAACCCGGTGAGCCACGAGATGTTCTGGGCGCGCCGGGGCGACGGGGCGTGGGCCGACACCGAGCGCCTGAAGGTCTCCGACGTGGCCACCCTGGCCGGGGCCATGGTGCTCCACGCGGACCTGCACCTGCTGCGGCAGGCCGGCTACTGGGAGCCGTTCGTCCGGATCGTCGACCGGTGCGGCCGCACGCGCGGCTTCGGTGACTACTACGGCTACGGCCTCGTGGCCTCCGGCAAGTCCGACGTCTACCTGGAGACCGATCTCAAGCCGTGGGACGCGGCGCCGATGAAGATCCTCGTGGAGGAAGCGGGCGGCCGCCTCACCGACTTCGCGGGCCGTCCCACCATCTACGCGGGCTCGGTGCTCGCCACCAACGGGCGCCTCCACGACGAGGCGCTCGCCCTGCTACGTCACGGTTGACAACCCGCGGAGGGTGGTTTCAGAATCGCGCCAGCGCGCACCCGATCGACGCTCGACATTGCCGACGCACTCACCCTTAGAGGAGGCGTGGTCATGAACCCGATCAGCAGGCGGCGGTTTCTCGGGACGGCGGGAATGCTCGGGGCGGGGGCGATGCTGGCCGGGGAGGGCGCGCTGCGGCCCGCCCGGGCCGACAAGCCCATCAACTTCTCGGGGTGGGTCTTCAAGCCCGACACGGTCAAGGACTACGTCGACTTCTACAACAAGAAGCACGGCGGGCAGGTGAAGTACGAGGCGATCCCGTGGCCGAACTACCACCCCACCATGGAGACGCGCGCCTTCTCGGGGGAGATCGTGGACGTGATGTACTGCACCCACAACAACCGCGAGCGCTGGTTCGAGAACGGGCTGCTGCGACCGGTCGACGACCTCCCCGGGGTGGACGAGCTGAAGAAGAAGATGACGCCGGCCAACCTCGACAGCCTGAAGAGCAAGGACGGCAGCAAGCTGCTCGGGCTGCCCTACTTCACGAGCCTCTTCGTGCTCATGTACAACGAGCCGATGCTCCAGCAGGCCGGGATCAAGGCGCCGGCCAAGAGCTGGGGCGAGCTGGTCGAGCACTGCGCGAAGCTCAAGAAGGACAAGGTCAGCGACACCCCGTACCTGCCGAACTGGAACAACAGCCCGTCCGGGACCATGCCGCAATTCATGAGCGATTGCTTCTCGGACGGCGCGAACGTCTTCGACGGCAAGAATCGCGTGATCGTGGACCAGGAGCCGGGCGCGGCCCGCGCGATGGAGCGCTGGCAGAAAGTCTACAAGGCGGAGCTGGTGAACCCCGAGGTGCTCACCAAGACCTCGTCCACCGACACCCACCGTATCTTCTGGACCGGCCGCTACGCCTATCACACCAACCACTCCTACTACCTGAAGACGATCGCGGGGGAGCCGGAGAACTCCAAGCTCGCCCCCAAGAAGGCCAAGCTGGCCAACTACCCGGGCAACGGATCGAGCTACATGTGGACCGACTCCTACGTGGTGAACGCCAAGAGCAAGGCCCTCGAGGACGCGTGGAAGCTGACCCGGTTCCTCGGCGGCAACCTCAACGGCGACTGGTACGTGCAGCGGCAGTGGTGCCTGATCTCGGGCCTCGACAACCCGTACCCCGAGATGTACGACCACCCCGAGATCATCGCCTCCTACGACCGCTGGATCGACCTCAAGCTGCTGCGCGAGCAGTACAAGAAGGGCCGCGTGATCGCCGCCTACAAGGAGCCGTGGTACGGCGAGTACGACACCAAGGCGGTGGCCATCGTCCACAACATCATCCGCGGCGGGACCACGGTGCCGAAGGGCCTCAAGGAGCTGGCCGCGCTGCAGAAGTCGCTGGCCTAGTTGGCTCGCGAGCTGCGCTCGCCGGTCCCCGCGGGGATCCCGAGCCGGGTGGCGGCGTCCCGGCCCGGGGGCCGCGCGCTCCGACTGCCCGAGGGGGCCTTCGCCTGGCTGCTGGTGACGCCCGCGGTGGGCGCCATCGTGGCGGTGGTGGCGATCCCGCTCGCCTACTCGCTCTGGCTCTCGTTCACCGACGTCAACCTGCTCCGCACCACCGGCCCCGCCGTCGAGCTGTTCGGGATGCGCTTGCCGCTGTACCGGTGGGTGGGGCTCAAGAACTACCTGCAGGTCTTCGACGATCCGCTGTACTGGTCCTCGCTCTGGCGCACGCTCTATTTCGTGGGGGCCTTCGTGATCGAGGCCACCCTGGTCGGCCTCGGGGTCGCGCTCGTTCTCAACGAGCGCTTCGCGGGCCGCCCGCTCGTGCGGAGCCTCCTGCTGATCCCGTGGTCGCTGTCGCGCGTGGTGGTCGGGCTCCTGTGGATCGGCATCCTCGACTTCGAGTTCGGCGCGTTCAACGGCTACATGCAGCGGCTCGGGCTGCTGTCCGGCTCCATCGCGTTCTTCAAGGACGGCTTCAGCGCGCTGAACGTCCTCGTCTCCGTCTACATGTGGAACCAGGCCCCGTTCGCGACGCTGCTGTTCCTCGCCGGCATGCAGTCGATCTCGGAAGACCTCTACGCGGCCGCCGAGGTGGACGGCGCGGGCTACTGGCAGCGCTTCCGCTACGTGACGCTGCCCGCGCTCCGCCCCATCCTCTTCCTGGTGCTGGTGCTCTGCACCGTGAACGGCTTCCTCATGCTGGACCTGATCTACGTCCTCACCATGGGCGGCCCCGCCAACGAGACCACCACGATCTCCTGGCTCGGGTTCCAGACGAGCTTCGCGTTCTTCAAGTTCGGGCCGGGCACCGCGATCCTCTACACCCTCACCGGCCTCTGCCTGCTGCTGACCTTCCTGTACCACCGCCTGATCCTCGCGCGGTTCGAGCCGGAGGCCTGACGGTGGCGACCGCGATGGCGCGCCCACGGTCCCGGCCGGCCGGGCGGCGCGCCCGCTCGCCGCAGAGCCGCGCGCTCCTCTACGCCCTCCTCGCGGTGGTGATGCTGTGGCTGATCGGTCCCTTCGTGTGGCTCTTCGTCACGAGCGTCTCCTACCAGCGGAACCTCCTGTCCCGGCCGCTGCCCTTCGTGCCGCCCGAGATCACGCTGGAGAACTACCGGATGATCCTGGGCCTCGTGCGCTTCCACGCCGAGGGCCAGGCGGCCAAGATCCTGCCCTCGATGCTCAACACCGTCATCGTGGCCTCGGTGGTCACGGTCGTGAATTTGGCGCTCGGCACCGCCGCCGGCTACGCCTACGCCCGCTTCCGCTTCCCGCTCAAGACGTTCTCGCTCTTCGCGGTGCTGTTCACGCGCATGCTGCCCACCATCGTGCTGATCCCGGCCTTCTTCGTGATCTTTCGCGCCCTCGGCCTGCAGAACACCCTGACCGGGCTGATCGTCGCGTACTGCTCGTTCACGCTGCCGTTCACGGTCTGGATCATGAAAGCCTACTTCGAGACCGTGCCCGCCGACCTCGACAAGAGCGCGCTCGTGGACGGCTGCAACCGCTTCCAGGCGTATTACAAGGTGGTACTGCCGGTGTCGGGCCCGGGGCTGGTCGCGGGCGGGGCGTTCACCTTCATGCTCTGCTGGAACGAGTTCGTGGTGGCCCAGGTGCTGAACACGAAGCCGGGCACCACCACGCTGCCGCCGGTGATCGCGGCGATGAACGGCCAGGTGAACGTGGACTACTCGGTGATCGCGGCCTCCGGCTTCCTGGGCGCGCTGCCCGCGGTGCTCCTCGTGCTGATCTTCCAGAAATACATGGTGCAGGGCCTCACCGCCGGCTC
>DATFYA010000107.1 GCA_035315345.1 Candidatus Methylomirabilota bacterium | reverse complement strand
GGGCGGAGCGCCTCCTGCGGGGGGCGCGCGAGGTGCTCGCCACCGGCGCGACCCAGCAGGCCGGCCTCTACGAGCTCTACGTGTACGCGCGGCGCGACACCAAGCCCGCGCGCATCACCATGAGCGCCATCCACCTGGCCGACGACGAGCCGCCGCGCCTGCTCCTGATCGTCGAGGACCTCACCGAGGAGGAGCGGCTGCAGGCGGCCCGCCAGGAATCGGAGCAGCGCTACCGTGACCTGATCCAGGGGCTCGACGCCATCGTGTGGGAGGCCGACGCGCGGACCCTGGCCTTCTCCTTCGTGAGCCGTCGGGCCGAGACCGTGCTCGGCTACCCGGTGGAGCGCTGGACCCGCGAGCCCGACTTCTGGGCCGGCCGCATCCACCCGGACGATCGCGATCAGGTGATGCAGATCTACCGCGACGCCATCGCGGGCGGCCGCGACCACGAGTTCGAGTACCGCTCGGTGGCCGCCGACGGCCGCGAGGTGTGGCTGCGCGACATCGTCCACGTGGTGCGCGACGGCGACGGGCAGCCCACCACTCTCCGAGGACTGACGGTAGACCTCACCGAGCTGAAGCGCTCGGAGCGGGCGCTGCACCAGAGCGAGGAGCAGCTGCGCCAGGCCCAGAAGATGGACGCGGTGGGCAAGCTGGCCGGCGGCATCGCGCACGACTTCAACAACCTGCTCATGATCATCCGGGGCGACAGCGACCTCATGCTGCGCCGCCTCGCCTCGGGGCATCCGCTGCGGCAGAATGCGGAGGGCATCCGCGAGGCGGCCGATCAGGCCGCGACCCTGACCCGCCAGCTCCTGGCCTTCAGCCGCAAGGAAGTCGTCGCCCCGCGCCTGGTGGATCTCAACGCGATCGTGGCGAGCATCCACGCGATGCTGCAACGACTCCTCGGCGAGACGATCAACCTGGTCACGATCACCGCGCCGGACCTGGGCGGGGTGAAGGCCGACCCCGGCCAGATGGAGCAGATGATCCTGAACCTCTGCGTGAACGCGCGGGACGCGATGCCGGACGGCGGCCGCCTGACCGTGCGCACCGTCAACGTGGATCTGGACGAGACGGCGGTGAAGCGGTGGAGCGACGCCCGGCCGGGCGCCTACGTCATGCTCGAGGTGACCGACACCGGCGCCGGCATGGACGAGGAGACGCGCCTGCACCTCTTCGAGCCGTTCTTCACCACGAAGGTGCAGGGCAAGGGCACCGGCCTCGGCCTCTCCACCGTGTACGGCACGGTGCAGCAGAGCGGCGGCCACATCTCGGTGGAGAGCGAGCCCGGCCACGGCTCGACCTTCCAGATCTACCTGCCGCGCGTGGCCGCGCCGGTGGTGATCCCGCCGGATCTGCGGCCGCCCGCCGGGCCGGCGCGGCCGGCCGCGGCCGGCGACGCGACGCTCGCGCCGGGGCACGGCGAGACGATCCTGCTCGTGGAGGACGCCCAGCGCGTGCGCGCGGTGGTGCGCGAGATCCTCGAGATGAGCGGCTACACCGTGCTGGAGGCGCGCCACGGCGTCGAGGCGCTCGAGCTGAGCACCCGCCACGCGGGCACCATCCACCTGCTGCTCACCGACGTGGTGATGCCGCAGATGAGCGGGCGCGAGCTGTCCCAGCGCCTGGCCACCTTGCGCCCGGACTTGAAAGTGCTGTATATGTCCGGCTACACGGATGACGCCATCGTCAGGCACGGCGTGCTGGCCGCGGGCATCGCGTTCCTCTCGAAGCCGTTCACCCCGGACGCGCTCGCGCTCAAGGTGCGCGAGGTGCTCGACGGCGCGGCGACCGGCGCCGCGGTCACGCCCGGGAGCAGCAGCCCCTTTCGTCGATAGCGCTCCCGCCGCGTTCCCCACCCCTCTCCCCTCTGGGGAGAGGGCAGGGTGAGGGGCCGGAGCCGGCCGTGAGCGAGCGTCCCATCCGGGTGCTGGTGGCCAAGGTCGGGCTCGACGGCCACGACCGCGGGGCCAAGATCGTGGCGCGCTGCCTGCGTGACGCGGGCATGGAGGTCGTGTACACCGGGCTGCACCGCACGCCCGAGGAGGTGGTGGCCGCCGCGGTGCAGGAGGACGTGGACGTGCTCGGCATCAGCATCCTGTCCGGCGCGCACCTCACGCTGTTCCCGCGGGTGCGCGACCTGATGCGCGACGCCGGCGCCGCCGACATCCTGCTCGTGGCCGGCGGGGTGATCCCGGACGAGGACGTCCCCGCCCTGCGCGACATGGGCGTGGCCGAGGTGCTCCTGCAGGACACGCCGCCCGAGACGATCGTGACCCGCATCCGCGATCTGGTCGCCGCCCGGCCGACCTCCTGATCCATGGCTGATCTACCGGCCGCGCTCGAGGCGGCCGCGCTGCGCGACTCGCGCCGCGTCGATCTCACGGGCTGGCCGCCGCGCTACGCGAAGACACCTTCGGCGGCCTGGGCGTGGACATGGGCAGCACGGCCGAGATGTGCCGTGGATGACCAGCGGCGCGGGCCGCCACCGCACCGGCATGCATCTCCGGCAGGCCTGGTCTACACGCGGGTCTCCGATCCCGAGCCTTCCGCCCGGTGCCGCACGGCGCCGAGGGCACGCCCGTGTACACTCGCCTTGAGCGGACGTCGCAGCCCATGATCCGGCTGGTGTCCGGGGACCGCGCGCGGTGGGTCGACGAGCCCTGCCGTGCGGCCGGACCTACCCGCGCCTGCCCCGGGGCTGTCCGGCCGGTTCGACGACATGACATCGTGCGCGGCGAGAACATCTGCCCGAGCGCCATCGAGGACACCCTGCGCGCCATCGCTACCGTCGGCGGCGAGTTCCGCATCCTCGTCGAGGGCACGCTGCCCCGCACCGAGCTCAAGGCCGCCGCGTGATCGACGACCGCGATCTCTGCCGACGGGGGCTCGCCACATGAGGCGGGGCCGCGACATCCTCTACGAGGACCGCTTCGGGGATGGAGAGTTCGGACGGCTCCCCGAGCTGGCCGGCCAGCTGGCCCGCGCGCGGGTGGACGTCATCTGCGCGGTGGGGCCCGCCGCCATCCAGGCGGCCAAGAACGCGACGACCACCATCCCGATCGTGATGGCGTTCAGCGGCGACGACCCGGTGCGGAGCGAATTCGTCACCAGCCTGGCCCGGCCCGGCGGCAACATCACCGGCTTGACCATCCTGGTAGCCGACTTGACATCGAAGCGGCTGGCCCTCCTCAAAGAGGTGGTCCCCGGCCTCACCCGTATTGTCGCGCTCGCCAACCCGACGAACCGGAGCACCGCCGACGAGCTGCAGGAGCTGGGCAAGGCGGCCCGGGCGCTGCGGGTCGAGATCCAGGTGGTGGAGGCGCGGAGCCGTGGCCAGATCGAGAGTGCGGGCGCCACGATCGTGAAGACACGAGCCGGCGCGCTGCTGGTGCTCGCCGATCCGGTCCTGCTGGCGAACCGCGATCGTGTGGTCGCTCTCGCCACGCAGAGCCGGATGCCTGCGGTCTACGCCTGGAGAGAGTACGCGGATGCGGGCGGACTCATGGCCTATGCGCCGAACCGGGAGGAACTCTCGCAGCGCGCCGCCTCGTTCGTGGACCGGATCCTCGAGGGCGCGAAGCCGGCCGAACTCCCCATCGAGCAGCCAACGCGCTGGGAGCTGATCGTCAACCTGAGAACCGCGAAGGGCCTGGGCCTCGCGATGCCGCCATCGTTGCTGCGCCTGGCAGACCACATCATCGAGTAACCGAAGGAGCGCGCCATGTTCGATCCGCAAGCACTCGAGCGCGAGGCTGACGAGAAGGCCGCGTGGGAGGCCAGGGAGCTCGCCGAGTTCCTGAAGCGCCAGCCCGAGGCGCGCGCCGCGTACCGGACGAGCTCCGGGCTGCCCCTGCAGCGCCTGTACACCGCCGCCGACATCGCGGACGCCCCCGCCGACAACATCGGGCTGCCCGGCCGTTATCCCTACACCCGCGGGCCGTACCCGACGATGTACCGCGGCCGCAACTGGACGATGCGCCAGATCGCCGGCTTCGGCACCGGCGAGGACACCAACGGCCGCTTCCGCTACCTGATCGAGCAGGGCCAGACCGGCCTCAGCGTCGATTTCGACATGCCGACGCTGATGGGCTACGACTCCGACGACCCGCGCTCGCTCGGCGAGGTCGGCCGCGAGGGCGTGGCCATCGACACGCTCGACGACATGGAGGCCCTCTTCGCGGACATCGACCTCGAGCGGA
>DATFYA010000106.1 GCA_035315345.1 Candidatus Methylomirabilota bacterium | reverse complement strand
CGCCTTTCTGCTGCAGGCGGTCGCGGAGGCGGGGGAAGAGCGTCAGGACGTGCTCGAGATCGCGCGCGATGCCGTCGTGGTCCACCCGCGCGAAGGCGCCCAGCTCGAGGTTCTCCAGCACGGTCATCGGGGCGAAGATCCGACGACCTTCCGGGGACTGAGCGATGCCGAGGCGGGCGATGCGGTGGGTGGGGACCCGGTCGATCCGGCGCCCGCCGAAGCTCACCGTGCCCCGGAGCGGGCGTACGATCCCGAGCACGGTGCGGAGGGTCGTGGTCTTGCCGGCCCCGTTGGAACCGATCAGGGTGACGATCTCCCCGCGGGTGACCTGGAGAGACACGCCCTTGAGCGCGCGGATGTTGCCGTAGTAGGCGTGGATGTCCTGCAGCTCCAGCAGGTTCGAGGTGCCGCTCATCCGGAGACCAGCTCCTCCTCGTAGCCCTTGCCCAGATAGGCCTCGATCACCTTCGGGTTGCGCCGGATCTCGGCCGGGGGGCCTTCGGCGATGCGCGTGCCGTAGTCGAGTACCGTGATGCGATCGGAGGTCGCCATCACGACTTCCATGTGGTGCTCGATGAGCAGGACGGCGAGCCCGATCTCCTCCCGGAGCAGGCCGATCAGCTCGGTGAGCGTGTCGGTCTCGCGCGGATTCATCCCGGCGGTCGGCTCGTCCAGGAGCAGCAGCCGGGGCTCGCTCGCGAGCGCCCGGGCGATCTCGAGCCGCCGCTGGTCGCCGTAGGCCAGGTTCTTGGCCAGCTCCTCGCCGCGGCCGTCGAGGCCGACGAAGGCGAGCATCTCGAGCGCCCGTTCTCGCGCCCGCGACTCCTCGGCCACGACGGCGGGCGGGCGCAAGACGGCGCCGGCCACCGAGGCGTGCAGGCGACAGTGCCCGCCCACCCGCACGTTGTCGAGCACGGTCATGTTCTGGAAGAGACGGATCGACTGGAAGGTGCGCGCGACCCCGCGGCCGACGATCGCGTGCGGCCGAAGACCGATCAGGCTCTCGCCGCCCAGCCGGATCTCGCCGCGGTCCGGTCGGAGGAGGCCGGTCACCAGGTTGAAGAAGGTGGTCTTGCCGGCCCCGTTCGGCCCGATGAGGCCCACGATGCCGCGAGGCGGGATCACGAGATCCACCTCACTCACCGCCAGGAGTCCTCCGAAGCGTCGGGTGAGGCCGCGGACTTCGAGGATCGGATGACTGTTGACCACGGCCGCGCTCGCCGGCGGCTGCCGAAGCCAGCGCGGGATGGCCTCCGCGCGCGGCCGTGGTGGGGCCGCCACGAGGGCCAGGTCTTCCTCGCCCTCGTCCACGTCGGCGGCGGGCGGGCGCAGCCGACGACCGGCCAGGCCCTCGGGACGGATCAGCATGATGACCACCAGGCCCAGGCCGAAGAAGAACCACCGCCAGAGCGTGAGGTCCACGCTGATGAGCGCGGGGATGCCGACCGAGCGCCCGACCGAGCGGATCAGGGACGTCATCTGGGCGAGCAGGATGCGGTCGAACAGGGTGATCAGCATGCCGCCCAGGATCACGCCTCTGAGACTCCCCATGCCGCCGAGCACCACCATGCAGAGCAGCATGATCGACACGTTGAACTCGAAGGCACCCGGGGTGATCGCCTGGAGCTTCGCCGCGTAGAACGACCCGGCGAAGCCGGCGAAGGATGCGCCGAGGCCGAAGGCCAGCAGCTTGGTCTTGACCGGGTTCACCCCGGTGCAGTCCGCGGCGGTCTCGTCCTCGCGGATGGCCATCCAGGCGCGGCCGAGCCGCGAGTCCCGCATCCGGCTCATCGCCCAGAGGGAGCCGGCGCCGATGGCCAGGATGAGGAAGTACCAGGGGATGAAGTCGGTGTCGAAATTGACGCCGGGCAGCTGCGGGCGGCCCACCGGGTTCACCCCGTTCTCGCCGCCGGTCAGGTTCAGCCGCTCGACCGGCCGCCAGCCGCCGATGTCGATCGTGATGTCGCCGAGGTTGCGAATGGCGACCGGGATGATCTCGCCGAAGGCCAGGGTGATGATGGCGAGATAGTCGCCGCGGACGCGAAGCGTCGGCGCCCCGATCACCACGCCCAGCCCGGCCGACACCAGCGCGGCGATCCAGATGATCACCCAGAAGCTCCACGCGTGGCCGTAGAGCGGCGAGCCCAGCACCGGGGAGTTCAGCAAGCCCATGGTGTAGGCGCCGATCGCGAAGAAGGCGGCATAGCCCAGATCGAGCAGGCCCGCGTAGCCGACAACGATGTTGAGTCCCAGGGCGAGCAGCACGTAGATCATCGCGTCGGTGACCGCGTGGACGGTCTGGGCCTGCAGCGCGCGATCGACGAACGGATACGCGAGCAGAGCGGTCACGAGCAGGGCCGCGGGCAGGGAACGAAGACCGCCGCGATCGGTCACGCCTTGTCCGGGACGCGCTCGCCCAGCAGGCCCTGGGGCCGGAAGACCAGGACCAGGATCAGGATCGCGAAGACGAGCGCGTTGGTCCAGCGCGCCGAGATGTACTGATCGCTCCACGCGGAGAGAAAGCCGATCAGGAGGCCGCCCAGCGCCGCACCCGGCATGCTGCCGATGCCGCCCAGCACCGCCGCGGTGAACGCGCGCAGGCCGGCCTGATAGCCCATCCACCACATCCCGATGTTGTAGTAGAGACCCTGGATGAGGCCGGCGGCGCCGGCCAGCGCGCCCCCGATGAAGAAGGTGAGGATGATCGTCTTCTCGACGTCGATCCCCATCGCGAGCGCGGTCTCCTTGTCCTGGGCGGTGGCGCGCATCGCCTTGCCCCAGCGGGTGCGGGTGACGAAGTACTGAAGCCCGACCATCAGGGGAATGGTGGCGCCGAGGACCAGGACGTCCTTGGTGGTGATGAACAGCAGCGAGTCGATCCCGAACCAGTCGCGCAGGATGTCGACCGACGGGAACAGATCGGGATAGGCGATCGGGGCGGGCCCGCGCCAGATCAGGGTGAGGTTCTCCAGCATGAACGACACGCCGATGGCGGTGATCAGGGGCGCGAGGCGGAAGGCGTTGCGGAGGGGGCGGTAGGCCACGCGATCGATGGTGACGTTGATCACCCCGGTGGTGAGCATGGTGGCGACGAAGACCAGGGGCAGGACGGTGACCAGGTGCCAGCCCTGCAGCGTGGTGGTCAGGCCGAGGAGCGCGAAGTAGGCGAGGGAGATGAACAGGCCGAGCATGAACACGTCGCCGTGCGCGAAGTTGATCAGGCCGATGATCCCGTAGACCATCGTGTAACCCAGCGCGATGAGCGCGAAGACGGCCCCACGGGTGAGCCCGTTGACCGTCTGCTGGATCAGGACTTCGTGCCAGAGCACGGGAGTTGGCTGCTGTTCTAAATGGGGGGGAGCGGCACCGCTCCTCCCCCATGCCCCCCCATCGCCTTGTTCGGTCGCGTCGCGGTAGGCAGGGGCACCGTTCGCATGGTGGTTATTCGCGCGAGCGGCGCCGCGGCTCCTCCATGCCTGCCCACCGGGCTATTCGAGGATGGTCTCGAACTGGAACTTGCAGCCGATGGGAGTGTCGGCCTTCACGACCTTGAATCCGGACATGGTGTCGTAGTCGACGTCACCATTGGCGTCGAAGCTCCACTTGCCGTTGATGCCCTCGAAGTTCTTGGTGGTGGCGATCGCCTTGCGCAGGGCCTCGCGCTTCTCGGTCGGGTCCTTGCCCTTCTCGATCGCGGGCGCGGCCCGCTTGATCGCGTCGATGGCGACGCGTCCCGCCTCCGCGGCGTAGAGCGCGTAGGAGGTCGGCTCCTTGCCGAACTTCTTCTTGTATTCCTCGTAGGTCTTGGCGCCCACGCCCTTCATCTTCTCGAACGGCAGCCCGGCGAAGGTCACGCGCATCTCGGTCGCCATCGCCACCTCGCAGGTCGCGCCCTTGAGCAATTCCTCCTCGAGGAGGCCGTCGGGCCCCATGAAGCGCACGCGCGGGGCCACCAGCCCGACTTCCTTCATCTGGCGGATGATGACCTGGGCGCCCGTCTCGATGACGCCGCCCATGTACACCAGATCGGCCCCCGAGGCGCGCACCTTGGTCAGGACCGGCTTCTGGTCGGGCTGCTTCCAGTCGATCCCCTCGTTGGCCACCACGGTGAGCCCCATCTTCTTGGCGGTGGCCTCGAACACGTCCGCGATGCCCTTGCCGTACAGCTCCTGGTCGTTGAGGATGAACACTTTCTTGATGCCGAGGCGCTTGGCCCACTTCGCCGCGACCGCGCCCTGGATATCGTCGGCCGGGATCGGACGGAAGTAGTTCGGGAAGCCCAGCGGCCGGTAGATGTCGGGCTCGCCGGGTGCGGCGCCCTGCTTCTTGGTGAGACCGGGGTAGGTGTTGGCCGGGGTGATCTGCGCCATGTGGGCCCGGTTGTTGATCGGGATCGACACCTTGGCCGCGCCCGAGTTGTAGGTGCCCACGTAGAGGATGGCCTGCGGATCGGCCACCGCCTTGTTGGCGTTCTCCGCCTCGACCGCGCCGTCCCACTTGCCGGTCTGCGGAGAGGCGTCGTCGAGGTTGACGATCTCGAGGCAGAAGCCGGCGACGGTGCCGCCCACCTCCGCGACGGCCATGTCCAGGCCGTTCTTCATCCCGGTGCCCTCCGGGATCATGGCGCCCTGCATGGGCCACGAGGTGTAGAAGCGAAGCTTGCCCTTGGGACACTGCTGGGCGGTGGCGTCGATGTGATTGGTGGCCACCAGGGCGAGCACCGCGCTCAAGAGGATTCCGAGCCTCGTCCATCCGCGCATGACGTCCTCCTCCTTCCGCATGACGACGACCTGAGCCAAGCGTCACGGATCAGCTTCGAGCTTGGCCGGATGCTGGAGACTGGCAGGCCGGCTGTCAAGGGGTTTCTTGGCCGGCGTCCTGCGCTATGCTGTGGCCGGCCGAGGGAGGCCGTCATGCCGGAGCCGCGCGTCATCTACGAACCCAAGCCGGGCTCGCCGATCGCGGTCGATCGCCGGTTCTACGATCGACTGGCGTCGGACACCGCCGCCCGGACGCTCGTCGAGCGGTTCGTGGTGCCGATCCGGTCGGGCCGCGCCTGGCCGGTGAAGGCCGGCCAGCTCTTCCGCATCGTCGCGGTCGAGGGCCCGCAGGTCGCCGATTTCAACGCGTGGAACCTCGAGAACCCGCGCGAGCGGTTCTGGGCCGCGCGCACCAAGCAGCTCCACCGGGCGCACGTCACCACCCACGATCGGCTCTGGTCCTGCCTCCCCTACCTGCGCCCGATGCTGACCATCACCAACGACACCATCCGCTACGGACGCGACGCCGACGGGGCGGGTTGCCACGACTTGCTGGGCACCCGCTGCGACCCGTACGTGCACAAGATGCTGAACGGCGAGGACTTCGACCTCTGCTGCCACTCGAACCTGGTGCGCGCGGTCGCACCCTACCGTCTCACCGAGCTGGACGTTCACGACGTGCTCAACGTCTTCCAGGTGACCGGGCTCACCGCGGACGACCGCTACTTCGTCAAGGCGAGCCCGGCCCGGCGCGGCGACTTCATCGAGATGTTCGCGGAGATCGACGTGCTGTGCGCGATCTCCACCTGCCCGCACGGGGATCTGTCGGTGCAGATGTGGGGCTCGGAGGCGGGCGACCCGCTCGCCACCTGCCGCCCGCTGGGGGTGGAGATCTGGCAGCCGGACCCGGCCCTGCTCGCGGGCTGGCAGCCGCCTCGCTCGGCGGACTATCGCGGAGACCACGGCCTCCGTCACGGCTAGCGAGGGCGGCTCATGGCGACGACCGAGCGGCAGACGATCCCGGCCCGGCGCGGAGTGGCCGCGCGGGTGGGACAGGGGCAGCGCGTCACGGTGATCAACACCCACGGCGCCCAGGTGGTGGACACGTGGGCCTTCGCGGCGGGCGACGTGACCGAGTGGATGTCCATGGAGTGCAGCCGCGCGTGGTTCCTCAGGCTGCGCGCCGCCGTCGGTGACACGTTCCTGACCAACCAGCGCCGGCCGATCCTGAGCCTGGTGGAGGACACCTCGGGCGGCGCGCACGACACGCTGATCGCTGCCTGCGATGCTCCGCGCTACCGCCTGCTCGGCGTCGAGGGCCATCACGACAATTGCCGGGACAATCTGCACGCGGCACTCGGCGCGCTGGGACTCCGGGCGCCGGCCACGCCGTCGCCGCTCAACCTGTTCATGAACATTCCGTGGGCGGCGGACGGGACGCTGGCGTGGGCCGAACCGGTCTCGACGCCGGGCAGCTACGTGATGCTGAGGGCGGAGATGGACCTGGTGATCGCGTTCTCGGCGTGCCCGCAAGATATCCTGCCGATCAACGGCCGCACCGGCCAGACCACCGAAGCCCACTTCACGATCGACTGACGCCGGGGGAAACGCTGCACCCGCCGGGTCACCGCGGGCTGGGCGAGATACAGCTCGCGCGCGGCGCGGCTGACCGAGCGGGCTTCCGCGACGGCCACGAAAGCGCGGATGTCCTCCAATTCCACGGCCGCGTACCAATCACGCCGACCATTCATGTGCAACATGACGGGCACGCCGGTATCCTGTCCGGCATGTCGTCTCGGTCGGCCACCGTCGCGGGCGCCGACGCTTCCCTCGCCGTCGTCGAGCCGGAGGCCGGGGCCGCGCTCACCGCGTTCGACGCGCACGTCACCCACTACGGCCTGGTCGTGCAAGCCGGATCCTGAGGAGTCCAGATGTCACGCTACTACTGTCACGAGTATCCCGACGTCCTCGTCCTGGAGACCCACGTGATCGATGCGCGCCCCGGCGCGGTGTTGCTCGAGAGGAGCCCGTTCCATCCCGGCGGCGGCGGCCAGCTCGCGGACCGGGGGGTCCTGCGCTGGAATGGCGGGGAGGTGCGGGTGACCGGGATCGAGGCCGCCGACGGACGCTACTGGCACCTGCTCGCCGAGCCGGTGGAGATGGCGGGCACGGTCGAGACGGTGGTGGACGCGGAGTTCCGCTCCATGATGGAGCAGCTGCACACCGACACGCACATCCTCAATGCGCTCGTGTTTCGCCAGTTCCAGGGGGCCCTGGTCACGGGAGCGCAGCTCAACGCGGACGGCACCGCGCGGATGGACTTCGATCTGCCCGACGCCGACAACGACCGTCTGCGCGCGCTCGAGCCCGAGATCAACGACGTGATCCGGCAGGATCTGCCGGTCCGCTACGCCTACGTGCCGGTTGCGGATGCCCTGGCCGAGCCGGGCCTCGTCCGCAATCGCTCGGTGGCCCCGCCGCCGGGGGACGACGGGACGATCCGGCTGGTGGAGATCGTCGGGCTGGACCGTCAGGCTTGCGGCGGGACGCACCTCGCGTCCACGGCGCGATCGACGGCCATTCGCATACTGAAGATCGACAACAAGGGCCGGCACAATCGGCGAATCAAGATCGGGCTCACCGGCGAGCCGCGCGGGTGACCAACCTCTGCGGCCCGCACGACCTCTTTCCGGCGCCGCCCGACTCGTGGGTGCAGCGCGTCTACCACTGCGTGCGCCGCACCGACCTGCCGGCCGGCGGGCACTTCATCGCCTACGAGCGACCGGAGGAGTTCGTCGAGGACGTGCGCGCGTTCTTCCGCGACTTCAGAGGCTCGATCAGGCGGGGCCGAAGCCGATGAGGGTCTGGTGCTCGAGCTCGAGCGGGCGGAAGCGGACGGGGAGCCCGCCCTTGAGCGTCTCGAAGGGAATGTCCACCACGCGCCCCAGCAGGGACACGCCCTCGTCGAGCCGAACCACCGCGACCGCGTAGGGGACCTCGGCGGCGCGCCCTCGCGGAGCCACGCGAATCACGGTGTGGGAGACGATCGTTCCGGTGCCGGCCAGGGGCACCGGCGTCCAGTCGCGCTGCTGGCACTGCTCGCAGAACTCCTTGGGAGGGATCGCCAGCGCACCGCAGCGGCCGCAGCGGATGCCGGTGAGACGACCCGCGCGCGCCTCTTCGAAAAAGCCCTTCAGGTTGATCACGCGCTCAGTCACGGCCGAACAGGCTCACGACCACGGTCGCGGTGTTGCCGCCCAGGGTGTGGGTGAGGCCGGTGGAGGCGCCCTCGACCTGCCGCGGGCCCGCTTCCCCGCGAAGCTGGGTGACGATCTCGGCGATCTGCGCCGCGCCGGTGGCCCCGATCGGGTGGCCCTTGGCCTTGAGCCCGCCGGACGGGTTCACGGGCAGCCGGCCTCCGAGGCTGGTCCAGCCCTTCTCGGCGGCGAGCCCGCCGGTGCCCGGCTCGAAGAAGCCGAGGCCCTCGGTGGCCACGATCTCGGCGATCGTGAAGCAGTCGTGCAGCTCCACCACGTTGACGTCCGCGGGCGTCTTGCCGGCCTGCCGGTACGCGCCCTGCGCGGCCCGCTCGGTGGCGGTGACGCGCGACAGGTCGCGCTTCTCGTGCACGAACATGGTGTCGGTCGCCGCCTGGCTGCCCAGCACCCAGATCGGGCGCCGGTGCCGGCGGGCGACCTCCTCGGAGGCCAGCACGATGGCGGCGCCGCCGTCGGTGAAAGGGCAGCAGTCGAAGAGCTTCAACGGGTCGGCCACGTAGGCGCTCTTGAGCACCGTGTCGAGCGTGATCTCCTTGCGGAACTGCGCCTTCGGGTTGAGCGTGCCGTGTCGGTGGTTCTTCACGGCCACGTGGGCCATCTGCTCCTCGGTGGTGCCGTACTTGTCCATGTGGGCGCGGGCGATCAGCGCGAAGACGCCGGGAAACGTGAGACCGGCCGGCTGCTCGAGCGATGCGTCGGAGCAATACGCGAAGAACTCGGTGGCGTGCTCGGTCGGTACGTTCAAGACGCGCTCGGCGCCGCCGACCAGGATCACGTCCGAGACGCCGCTGGCGATCTCCATGACCGCGTGGCGGAAGGCCACGTGGCTGGTGGCGCACGCGTTCTCGAAGCGCGTGGTCGGAATGGACGGCAGGCCCAGCAGCGTGGCGGCCAGGGGGGCCATGTGGAGCTGGCGCTCGGTCTCTCCGCCGGTGACATTGCCGAAGTAGAGCGCCTGGATCGCGCCGGGCGCGATGTCGGCGTCGATGATCGCGTCGGCCGCGGCTTCCGCGAACAGCTCGGCGCTGGTCCGATCGTGCTTGCCAAACTTGGTGACGCCCACTCCGATGACGGCAACCCGGCGCATCTGATCTCCTCGCGGCTCCGGAAATAGTGACCGACGGTATCGTCATCATACTGCCGCGCTGCGTGAAGTGGAAACGCTTCGCCAAATGGTCGTGGAACGGCCGGCCGGCGTGATAGCGTGTGCCGCATGATTCGGGACATGCCGGCGATGTCCGCACGAGGCGCCGCGTGACCGTCGAGGAAGCCCTCCTCGCGGTGGTCGGGCTGATCGCCGTCGTGCTGCTCTTCCTGGGCCTCACCCAGGCGCTCGAGGGCGATCCGCGCGCACGGCTGCGGGCCCGCCGCCGGCGTCTCTCCCGACGCGGCGCGGCTCGCCCGATCGCCCGGCCGCGATCCGCCGCGACGCGAGGCTCGCGGCCACCAGCGCTGCGCCCGGAGGAGTCGCCGCTCGTGGCAATGGCCGAGATGGCGTCGGAGGCCGACGGGGAGCCGGCAGAGGCATCCCGCGCGGAGGACCTGGCCTGGCGGGAGCGGGTGGCCGGGCACATCCGGCGCCGCGAGCTCGGCGAAGCGCGTGGGCTCATCGACTCGGCCCTGGCTTCGCGCGAGATGACCATCGGGAGCGCGGGGGTATTGCTCGAGGCCTGCTCGACCGCGATCGCGCGCGACCTGTCGCGGCTGCGGCGGGCCGCGCGTCGCGGGAGCGGTGACGAGGCCCCGCTCGGCGCGCTGATGGAGGCCACCCGCGCCATCCTGGAGTCCGACCCGGCCTCGGGGCTCGCCGCCGAGCCGCGGCAGCAGGCCGGCCGGCGCCTCTGGCGCGGCCACACCCGCCTCGGCCTGCGTCGCTGGCGCGCCGGTGATTTCGAGGCCGCGGTCGAGACCTTGTTCGGGGCCTTGTCGGTGCCCGGGGCCGGCGAGCGACGCCGCCGCCTCGGCCGCGACCTGCTGGTGCGCACGCTGGAGGACGCGGCCGGTCAGAGCCTCGAGCTGATCCCGGAGCTGCGCGGCGACGGTGACCGCGCCGCGGCGGTGGAGCGGGCGCAGCGCGTCCTCGAGCACATCCGGCGCGCCCGCGCGGCCGGCGTCCCGGCCGAGGACCTCGCGGTGGCGGCCTCGCGGGCGCGCCAGCTGCTGGAGCACATCGAGCAGACCTCGGTGCGATGATCGACCTCGGCGCCGCGCTCACGCTCGGCCAGATGGTGGACCGCGCCGCCGCGCAGCACCCGGACCGCGAGGCGATCGTCTTCAAGAAGGAGCGGGTCACCTACGCCGAGCTGAAGCGCCGCGCGGACGATTTCGCGCGCGGCCTGCTCGCGCTGGGTCTCGGCCCCGGCGATCACGTGGTCCTCTGGATGCCGAACCGCGTGGAGTGGGCCGTCGCGAACCTGGGCCTCGCCAAGATCGGCGCGGTGACGGTCACCTGCAATAGCCGCTACAAGGCCCTCGAGGTCGACTACGTGCTGCGCCAGTCCGATGCCCGCGCCCTGATCATGGTCGACCGCTTCGAAGCCGCCGCGATCGACTACCTGGCGATCCTCGGGGAGCTGTGCCCGGGCGGGGACCGTGCCGCCTTCCCGATGCTTCGCCACGTGATCGTGCTGGGCGGAACGCGGCCGGCGGGGGCGGTCGGGTTCGACGAGGTCGAGCGGTCGGGCCGCGGCGGCGCCGGCGCCCCGCTCGACGCCATCGTCATCCGGCCCGAGGACGCGGTGGAGATGCTGTACACCTCGGGCACCACCGGCGAGCCCAAAGGGTGTCTGCTGTCGCACGGCAACATGTACTTCAAGTGCCGGGTCTACACGGAGCTGCACGGCTGGACCTCGGCGGATCGCTACCTGGTGCCGGTGCCCTACTTCCACATCTTTGGCTCGATGGGCGGCATCGCGGCCAACTGCCTCGTCGCCTCGACCCAGGTGCTCATGGACGTCTTCGATCCACTCGAGGCGATGCGGCTCATCGAAGCCGAGCGGGTGACGATCTTCTCGGGCGTGCCCACCATGTTCATCACGATTTTGGGGCATCCCGCCTTCCCTCGGCACGATCTGCGCTCGCTCCGGACCGGGTCGATCGGCGCCGCGCCGGTGCCGGTCGAGATCATGCGGAGGATCATCGATCGCGAGCGCGGGCTCGGCATGGACGCGCAGGTGGTCTACGGCCTCACCGAGGCGACGGGGGGTACCCACTGGACGCGGTCGGGCGATCCGATCGAGAAGCGAGTCGCGACGGTCGGGGTCCGGACGTCGGAGATCGAGGATCGGGTGGTGGACCCGGCCACCGGACTCGAGCTGTCCCGCGGCGCGGAAGGCGAGCTCTGCGTCAAGGGCCCCACGCTGATGATGGGTTACTACAACAAGCCGCAGGCCACCGCCGAGAAGATCCGCGACGGGTGGCTCCATACCGGCGACATGGCGGTGAAGGACGCGGACGGCTACGTGCGGATCACCGGCCGGCTCACCGACATGATCATCGTGGGCGGGTTCAACACCTATCCCGCCGAGATCGAGAACTTCTTCCTGCAGCACCCGAAGGTGCTGGACGTCTCGATCGTGGGTGTGCCCGATCCGATCATGGGCGAGGCGGTGATGGCCTTCGTGATCGCGCGCGAGGGCGTCGCGCTCGAGCCGGAGGAGATCGTGGCCTTCGCCCGCGGCAAGATCGCCAACTTCAAGGTGCCGAAATACGTCGAGATCGTCGATCGGTTCCCGCTCACCGGCTCCGGCAAGGTGCAGAAGTTCAAGCAGAAGGCCTACGCGGTCGAGAAGTACCGCCTGCGGGAGAGCTAGCGTGCCGCTCGCCGCCACCTACTTGAACTGGTTCGGCGGTGCCGATCCAGCCCTCGGGCCGTGGCAGACCCTCGCCGGCAGCGGTGGCTGCCGAGGCGAGAGCCACTCGGCTCACTTCTGTTCCTTCCCTCCGGGGAAGTCGTTGAGCTTCTTCATGTCAGGAACCTTCAACTGGCGGGTCTGCATGTCGTTCAGCAGGAACTTGCCGCGGTCGTTGAGCGAGTCCGGCTTGAACGTTCCCTTCTTCGGCATGGCCTCACTGTGGCAGTACTGGCAGTTCTTTGCTGGCATGCCGGCCTTCTTGGCGTCGGTCAGCATCTGCGCGGTGGCCCAGGCCGCGCCGACGGGTAGGGTGAGAGACAGGAGTGCCGTGCCGACGATCGCTCGGGTGACTAGCGTCATGATGATGGATCTCCTCTTTGCGTTTCGCGTGAGGTCCAGGCACTGATTTCGCCGCGGATTCTACCCCACGCCTCCGCCTAGCGCATCAGGGCCACGATCACGGGCCCCCAGGCGGTGAGCAGGATGTTGCCCACCGCGTACGGCACGGTGTAGCCGAGGGCGGGGAGCTTGCTCTGGGAGGTCTCCTCGAGAGCTCGGAGCGCGGCGGTGACGGTGCCAGCTCCCGAGCAGGCGCCGAGCAGGATGAGGGGATTCATGCGGAGCACGTACCGGCCGAAGAGAATCGCGATCGTGTGCGGGAGGGCCGCCACGATCAGGCCGACCAGGAGCAGGCTCGGCCCCGAGCGCTCGAGGCCCGAGACGAAGCTCGGCCCGGCGCTGAGGCCGACCACCCCGATGAAAACGGTCAGCCCGACGGTGTCGAAGACCCACATCGCCGGCTCGGGGATCCGGCCGAAGGTGGGCCGCACCGCGCGAAGCCAGCCAAACACCAGGCCCATGATCAGGGCGCCGCCGCTCGCGGTCAGGGTGATGGGGACCCCGCCGATCGTCACCGACAGGAGGCCGAACAGGCCGCCCACGAAGATGCCGAGCCCGACGAAGATCATGTCGGTGCTGACGGTGGGCCGATCCGCGTAGCCGATGGCGGCGGCCGCGCGCTCGACGTTCGCCTTCGCGCCGACCAGGCTCAGGACGTCGCCGCGATCGATGCGAGTCTCGCGGCTCCACGGCATCGTCTGTCCGACCCGGACGAGCTTGCGCAGGAAGACGCCGCGGGCCATCTCGAGGGCGGCCAGCTCGCTCAGGCTCTTCCCGACGACCCCCTTCTGCGTGACCACCACGTCGAGCAGCTCGGCCGGAAAGTCCAGCAGTGCCCGGTCGTCGACCTCGGGGCCGATCTGGGCGCCCCGCGCCATCAGGGCCTCGGTGTGAGTCATCACCGCGACCACGTCGTCCTTGTGGACGACGGTATCCGGGCCGGGCTCGATGATCTGACCGGCGTGGCGGATGCGGCAGACGGATACGCGGAGGTCCCTCGGCATGGCCTCGAGCTCGGCCACGGTACGATTTGGGAGTCGATCGGCCGTCACCCGGTAGGCGCGCACGCTGAAAGCCTGGAAGGCCGAGCGCACGCCGGGCTCCATCGACTCCTCGCCTCCGACCTCAGCCTGCAGACGCCGGCCCTCCTCCCGGAGATTGATGCCCATCAGCCACGGCCCGACGGTGGGCAGGAACCACACGACGAAGCCGGTGCCGATGAGGTACGTGACCGCGTAGGCCACCGGGATGTTGTTCACCAGCGCCGTCTTCTCGGCCGCCGGGAGGTCGAGACGATTGATCGCGTCGGCCGCGGTGCCGATGACGGTGGACTCCGTGAAGGCCCCGGCCAGCAGTCCCGCCGCGGTGCCCATGTCGTACCCGAGGAGCCGGGCCGCCGCGAACGCGCTGAGCAGGCAGGTCACGCACAGCACCACCGTCACCGCCAGCTGGGGCAGCGCGTCCTTGCGCAAGCCGCGGAAGAACTGCGGCCCAACCTTGTAGCCGGTCGTGAACAGGAAGAGATCGAAGAAGACCGTCTTCACGATGCCCGGCACCTTGATGTCGAGCTGGCCGATCAGCACACCTGCCAGCAGGGTGCCCACCACGGTGCCCAGGGTGAAGGAGCCGATCCGCAGCTTACCGATGAAGAAGCCGACCGCCAGCGTGAGGAAGATCGCCAGCTCTTGGTGCTCCCGAAGCGCGGTGACGAGGTAGTCCATGGAGGCGGCGTCCGCTATGTGAGCAGGATGATGATGACCTTGCCCCAGATCGTCAACCGGGTGTTGCCGACCGCCTCGATCTCCGGGTAGCTGCGCAGCGTCGCGGCGAGCCACTCAAGCATGACGTCCGCCCTTCTGCTTCGCGAGCACGTCGGGCTTGAGCAGCTTCAGGCCCTGCGCGGCCTGGTAACCGTGGATCTCCTTGACGTCGAGCTTGCGCATGAACGTGATGGTGTCCTGCGTGATCACCTGGCCGGGAACCATGATCGGGAAGCCCGGCGGGTAGGGGATGACGAAGTTGGCGGAGACCAGCTCGGGCCCGGCCTTCAGGCGGTCGTCGATCTCCTTGCTCGCGAGCTTGACGTAGTCGCAGTTGTCCTCGTCGTAGGCCATGAAGAAGGGCGGACGCACGTGCCCTTCATTGCTGAGCCCCTTCGCGTTGTCGCGGAACACGTCGTGGAAGCGGCTGAAGTTGGGGAGATCGGGCACGTCGGTGATCAGAGACTTTACCCGCTCGGCGAACGCGGCCTGTTCGCGCGCGCCGCCCTTGGCGAGTCGCTGGTCGATCTCGCGGGATAGATCGGCCAGCACCTTGATCAGCAGGGCGGCGTCGCTGCGCGTGTTGTTGATGTTGGTCTGGACGAGGATGCTGTTGCGCGAGGTCTTGTTGATCTGGACGTCGAACCGGTCGGCCAGGAGGTTCTTGAACTGGGTGCCGTCGAAGCCGGCGGTCCCGCAGATCAGGGTGAGCCGCGTCGGGTCCAGGGCGAACTCGTCGTTGTCCCACGCCTCGATCACGTCCCGCCAGTCGGAGTGGGGCGGCCCGTAGTCCGTGATGCCAGAGGCCCGGAACTCGGCGGGCACCATCTCGGCCGGGGTGGCTACATGGAAGTACTTCGAGATGAGGGGGTGATGGTTGATCTCGCGCCGCAGCCGGAGGGCCATCTCGGTCATCTTCATGGTCAGCTCGTACCCCTCCAGCTCCATCTGGCGTCGAGCCACGTCGAGCGAGGCGATGATCTGGAGATTCGGAGACGTCGACGTGTGGGTGAGGAAGGCCTCCTGGAACGGGCCCTCCACGTGTTCGAAATCCTCGTCCCAGATCAGGATCATCGATCCCTGCCGCAGGGCCGACATCGACTTGTGCGTCGAGTTCGTCTGGTACACGCGGATGCGCACCGTGTCGGGGTCCGGCAGCAGATGCAGGTCGAGCAGCCCACCGTCGGCCGGATCGAGCGCGCCCGCCTTCGCGGCGAAGGCGTTGTAGTGCTCGCGATAACCCGGGTCGCGGTACCGCGCGGCCAGGGTAGCGGCCGCGCCCATGGCGGTGCGACGGCGATGGAAGGCGTTGAATCGCGCGAAGCCGAACCAGGCCTCGTCCCACAGGAAGATCAGATCCGGCTTGATGGCAAGGCACTCCTCCATCACCCGGGCCGGGTTGTACATGTGCCCGTCGAAGGTGCAATTGGTGAGGTCGATGACCTTGACCCGGTCGAGGGTGCCCTCGGCCTTGCAAGCGAGGAGCGCCTTCTTGATGGTGCGCAGCGGCACCGCGCCGTACATCGAGTACTGGGTGAGGGGGTAGGCCTCCACGTAGTAGGGCTGGGCGCCGGCGAGCACGAAGCCGTAGTGGTGGGACTTGTGGCAATTCCGGTCGACGATGACGATGTCGCCCGGCTTGCAGATGGCCTGGACCACGATCTTGTTCGACGTCGAGGTCCCGTTGGTGGCGAAGTAGGCGCGTTCGGCGCCGAAGGCGCGCGCGGCCATCTCCTGGGCGCGCTTGATGTTGTTGGTCGGCTCGAGGAGGCTGTCGAGGCCGCCCGTGGTGGCGGAGGACTCGGCCAGGAAGAGGTTCGTCCCGTAGAACTGGCCCATGTCCCGGATCCAGTTCGAGGTGAAGACGGACTTGCCGCGGGCGATCGGCAAGGCGTGGAAGGTCCCCACCGGCCGTTGCGCGTACTTCTTGAGATTGTTGAAGTACGGAGAGTCGTAGCGGTCGCCGACCCCGTCGAGGATGGCCAGGTGGATCTCCATCAGCTCCTCGACATTGTGGAAGATGCGCCGGATCGGGGCGGCCTCCGCGCTGCCCGCGAGCGACTCGACGGCCCGATCGCTCAGCAGGTACACGTCCAGCTCCGGCCGATAGTGCTTGGCGGCCTGCGCCAGCGCGGCGGCGAGCGCCCCGGGGGCGATGCTCGATGGCTCGACGCGGAGGTAGCGGAGCAGGAAGTCGCGCATCGCGGGCAGGTCGTGGCGGGACGGGAAGGGGAATCCATCGTAGATCACCAACGCCTGCACGCTGGTGTTGAAGATGGCACCGATGACGCCGTCCTCGAAGCTCCCGACCTGGACGATCTCGTAGGTGAAGAGATCCTCCGGACGTCGGAGCCGCCGGAGGTCGGCCCGGGATCGCGCCCACTGGCTCGAGTCGTGAGGCGTCACGACCAGCACCTCGAAGTAGGGCTTGTGGCCATCCGCCGGCCTGACGTCCGGTGGGAGGGCATCGAGGACGCGCGCGTCTCCGTCCTCCAGGGGGTCCCACGCCGCCGCGTCCTGCCGGTAGGTGCGGCTGAGCAGCGCGACCGAGAGCTTCTGGACCAGGCGCGCGAAGACCGCGGCGTTGCGCTCTTGCAGCGCCTCATCGACCGCTTGGAGCAGGCGAGGGCCCGGGTAGGCCCAGTAGGTCTCGAGCGGCCCGATCTCGGCCAGGAGACCGGCGGCCGCGGCGTGCAAGTCGGCGCCCGGCTCACGCGACGTGCCATGCGCCACCGCGGCTTCCCACGCGCGCCCAACCGCGCACAGCTCTCGCCAGCGATCGATCCGGGCCTCCGCGGCCGAGAAGAAATCCCTGAGGTCGGTCATGCCGGAGGGCTTCGTGCTCGTGGTCATCGCACGTCTCCTTTCGTGGGCGGGAGCTAAGATCAGGTCGCGCGGGAGCGAAAGGCCCCCGCGGGCCCTGGATGGGGTTTGCCCAGGCCGAGTCGTCGAGGTCGGCGTGTCGGTGACCGTCGTGGATCTCCTCCCGTCGGACCCGTGGACGCTGTCGCAATCGGCCGGACTATGACGGGGGACAGCCGAGAAGTCCTGACGGAAACCGGAAATTTTTCCGCGCCGTGTACGTACTCGACAAGGCGAACGAAATCCTCTACCATCCGATCGCGATGCTGGAGTTTCCGCCCTACAGAATGGACCTTCGGGCGGAACGTCTTTGGTGCGGCACCGAGCCGGTCGCACTCCGTCCGAAGGCCTGGGCTCTCCTGCGTTACCTGATCGAGCGCCCCGGCGTCCTCGTCACGAAGGAAGCGTTGCACGCCGCCGTCTGGGGCGACGCCATCGTGTCCGACGACACCTTGACGCGGACGATGGGCGAGCTGCGGCAGGCGTTGGCCGACGACGCGCGGACCCCCCACATCATCGAGACCGCCCACCGGCGCGGCTTTCGCTTCATCGCCCCGCTGCACGACGCCTCCGCCGACGGCGCCTCGGCGGGCGCGCCGGTCGCGACGACGGACCATGCGGCAGCCACGCGATTGGTGGGGCGCGAGGACGAGCTGCAGCAGCTCGCCGAGCTGTTTCGCCAGGCCACGGCCGGCCAACGCCAGATCGTCTTGCTCGAAGGCGAGCCGGGCATCGGCAAGAGTTCGCTCGCCGCGGCGTTCGTGGAGCGCGTCCGCGCGTCGGGCGTGCCCGTCCTGATCGCGTACGGCCAGTGCGTGGAACAGCAGGGGGAGCGTGAGGCCTACATGGCGGTGCTGGAGGCCCTGGATCGCCTGGGCCACGGTCCGTCGGGGCCCGAGGTGTTGGCCGCTCTCCGGTCGGTCGCGCCGAGCTGGCTGGCGCAGCTACCGTCGCTGAAGAGCCCCGCTGACGCCGAGCGCTTGCGCCAGTGGCGCGATCTCACCACGCCGCAGCGGATGCTGCGCGAATTCGCCGGCTTGATGGAGGCCATCTCCGTCCAGCATCCGCTGGTGCTCGTGCTGGAGGACCTGCACTGGAGCGACCGCGGGACGCCGGATCTGCTCGCCGTGCTGGCGCAGCGATCGGAGCGCGCGCGGCTGATGGTGATCGGCACCTATCGCCCCGCTCAGGCCGCGGCGCTCGATCTGCCGATCCAGCAGGTCCGGACCACGCTGCGGGCGCGGCGGCGCTGCACCGAGATCGCGCTGGAGTATCTCGCCCGCAAGGAGGTCGCCACCTACCTCGCGGAGCGCCTCGGCGGCTCGCGCGTCGCGGACGACGTGGTCGCGGTGGTCCACCGACGCAGCGACGGCAACCCGCTGTTCATGACCGTCCTGGTGGACCGTCTCCTGGCGCGCGGCTGGTTGGCCGAGCACGACGGCGGCTGGCGATTGACCGCGCCGCGCTCCACCATCGAGAGCGACGTGCCCGACGATCTCCGGCATCTGCTGGAAGGCTTGTTCCTGGCCGCCGCCCCCGAGGAGCAGGACGTGCTCGGGGTGGCGAGCGTGGCCGGACCGGCGTTCGACGCCCCGAGCGTGGCCGCGGGACTCGGCGACACGACCGAGCGCGTGGAGGCGATCTGCCACCGTCTCTGCCACGCGCCACGATGGCTCGAGGATCTCGGCAGCCGAGACTGGCCCGATGGCACGCTGGCCGCCCGGTATCGTTTCCGGCACGCGCTCTTCCAGCGCGTGCTCTACGATCGGCTCCCCCCCAGCCGACGTGCGGCCCTGCACGAGCGAATCGGAGCCAGCCTCGAGAGCGCCTACCGGGGCCGGACCGCCGAGATCTCCGGCGAGCTGGCGGCGCATTTCCAAAGCGGCCGCGATCATCGGCGCGCCTTGATCTACCTCGAGCAGGCGGCCGTGCGGGCCTACGACCGTCACGCGTACCGAGACGTGCTCGCGTGCCTGAAGCCTGCCTTCGACCTGCTCGGTACGCTGCCGGACACCCAAGACCGCGCTCGCGATGAGCTGCGGCTGCGCCGGCGCTACGTGACCGTGCTCTCGCAGACGGCCGGATACACCGCCGACATCCTGCGCGACAACCTGACTCGAATCCAGCATCTGGGCCGCACCCTCGAGGACGTTGCCGCGCAGTTCGATGCGTTGAGCGAGCTATGTCTGCTCCATGCCAACGTCGGTGACCTCATCCAGGCGGAGGCGACCGGCCGCGAGCTGGGCGCTGTCGCCGAGCGTCTGGATCATTCCGCGGCCCTGCAGGCCGGTTTTCTGCGTGGCGCAGTGGCGCTCTGGCGAGGCCAGCTGGGCGCGGCGGAAAGCCTGCTGGGCGAGGCACGCTCGCTTCCGGTGAGTCTCGACGAAGCGGAGCGACCGTACGGCGTCAATCCGCTGGTCGCGGTGCGATCCTTCGAGGGGCTGCGCCGATGGGTGACCGGCGATCCGAGCGGAGCCCGCGCGATCCAGCAGGAGGCCCTGTCGCTCGCCGAGGGGCACGGCCGCCCCTTCACGCTCGCGCAGGCGCTGACCTTCCACGCGACGCTCCTGACGCTCGACGAGGACTGGCCGGAGGCCGGGCGGCTGGCCGCGCGGACGCTGGAGCTGTCGGAGGACTACGGGTTCCCACTATGGCGTGGTGCCGCGCTCGTCCTCGTCGGACGGGTCCTCGTGGAGCAGGGCGAAGGCGGCCGGGGCCTGGACGAGATGAACGCCGGACTCGATGTCCTCCGCGCCAACGGGTTGCGTCTGGGCCTGCCCATGCGTCTCGGCTTACTGGCGGGAGCCTGTCTGCGGAGCGGTGATGTGGAGGCCGGTCTCGCGGCGGCGGATGCCGCGCTCAGCCAGTGTCGCGACACCGGCGGGCGCTTCTTCGAGGCCGAGATCTGGCGCCTGCGCGGCGAGTTGCTGCTGCCCCGGCGTGGCGCAGAAGGCCCCGCGCGGTCGGCCCTGATCGTCGAGGCGGATGACTGCTTCACGAAGGCCCGCAGTATCGCCCGAGCGCAGGGGGCTCGCACGCTCGAGCGGCGCGTCGATCGGAGCCGGGCGGGCGTCCCGACCGGCCGCAAGGTCCGTCGGGTCGGCTAGTGGCTCCGCCCGGCCGCCGTCCGGCCCGGCGCGGAGAACATTCGGGTAAATTTCCGGGTTCCGTAAGGACTTTCCCACGTGCTCTCCACGACCATTGGGGCATGCCCGACGAGGAGAAGGCCGGCACCCGAAGCCAGAGCCCCTTGGGCAAGGTCCGGCGGCAAAGCGTGGCCGACGGCCCCAGCCTGCCCTATGCTCGGGCGTTCGTGGTCCAATTCACCGCAGACACGGACGCCGGACTCGAGTACGCCGTGGGACGGATCGAGCACCTGGAGACGGGGCGCCGCGAGCGATTCGAGTCGGCCGATGATCTCCTCCTCTGGATCTCCGCGCTGCTGGCCCGGGATCGAGATGCCCCCGGCTCGTCGGCACGGGAGGATCGGTCGTCGCCCTGAGGTGCCGGCCCGCCTGATGTCCCGGACGCGCGCCGGCGATCAAGCCGGATCGCGGTCCTCGGAGCGGGCGCGGACCTGTTGGAAGACCTCGAGCGGCGTGGCGAGGAAGGTGGCGACCACGTCGGGGTCGAAGTGGGTGCCCGCGGCTTCCCGGATGCGCTCGCGCGCGGCTTCCATCGGGATCGCCTTCGAGTAGGGGCGGTCGAAGGTCATCGCGTCGAACGCATCGGCGAGCGCGAAGATCCGCGCCCCCAGCGGAATGGCCGGGCCGGCCAGCCCCAGCGGGTAGCCGGTGCCGTCCCAGCGCTCGTGGTGGTGATACACCACCGGGATCGCGTCGCGCAGGAACGGGATGCGCTCGAGGATCTGGCGCCCGAACTCGGGATGGCTCCGCATGATCGCCCACTCCTCGGGCGTGAGCGGCCCGGGCTTGAGCAGGATACTGTCCGAGATGCCGATCTTGCCGATGTCGTGCAGCAGCACACCGCGGCCCAGCGCGTCGATCGCCTCCTCCGCCAGCCCGTGGGCCCGGGCCAGGGCGATGGAGTAGGCGTGGACGCGGCGCGAGTGCAACTCGGTGCCCACTTCGCGGGTGGCGAGCGCGGAGCCGAGCGCCTCCAGCGTGGCCTGGTAGGTCTCCCGTAGCTCGCCCAGCGCGGCCGCGAGATCGCGGGTGGCCTCCGCGACGCGGGTCTCCAGCAGGGCCTGGTGCTCGCGGCGCTCGAGAATCAGCTGACGCCGCTCGAGGGCGCGCTCGGCGGCCAGGAGCACCTGGTCCAGGTTGACCGGCTTCAGGATGAAATCGCTGGCGCCCTGCTTGAGGCTCTCCACCGCGGTGGTCAGGTCCGCGGCGCCGGTGAGCATGATGACCGCGGCGTCGGCGTCGCGGGCCTTGAGGTGCTGGAGGAGCTGCAGGCCGTCCATCACCGGCATCTTGAGATCGGTGATGGTCAGGGGCGAGCGCTCCGTCTCGAACAGCCGCGCCGCCTCGCGCCCGTTGGGCGCCGTCCGGCATTCGTACCCGGCGGAGCCGAACACCGCGTGCAGCGTGGTGCGAATGTCGTGCTCGTCGTCGACGATGAGGACGCGCCGTGCCGAGGGCAGGGCGGCCACCCCGCTCAGGCTCCGGGGCGGCCGCTGGGAGTGGTGCCGACGACGTCCTCGTGGACCGAGACGCGGTTCTTGCCCGCGCGCTTCGCCGCGTAGAGCGCCTCGTCGGCGGCGCGGATGACCTCGTCGGCGGCCGGCGCCACGTCCTCGGGCAGCGACGCGATGCCGAAGCTGGCGGTGATGCGCCGGCCGTGGGAGAAGCCCCACGTCGAGAGCACGTAGCGGATCCGGTCGGCGTACAGCCGCGCCCCGCTCTTGGACGTTTCGACCAGCAGCACCGCGAACTCGTCACCGCCGTAGCGGCAGATCACGTTGATCCCGCGGGATTGCTTGAGCAGGATGTCGGCCATGGCCCGCAGGGTCTCGTCGCCGGCCGCGTGGCCCAGCTCGTCGTTGACCGCCTTGAAGCCATCGAGGTCGAGTAGCACCACCGAGACCGGATGGTTGAAGCGGCGGTAGCGCGAGACTTCTTCCTCGAGCCGGATGGAGAAGAATCGTCGGTTGTAGAGCCCGGTCACCTCGTCCTTGAAGGAGAACTCCTTGAGCTGGGCGCTGGTCGACTCGAGCTCCTTGTAGGCGGTGTCGAGCCGGCGCGCGTACTCGTTCACGTCCGCGGCCTGTTGCTCGATGGTCAGGAGCATCCGCGAGAAGGACTGCATCAGTGAATCGACCTCGTCGCTCTGCTGCACGTACTGCTGGACCGCGGCAGTCTCGGGGCTGGCGACCGGCACGGGCGGCGCGCCCGCCGCCGAGGCCCGTCGAGCCGTGGAGGCGGTGTTGACTGCGCCGCTGTGTCGCACCACGGAGGTGGCCAGATCCCACAGCATGAAGCTGCCCGCGGCCATCAGGAGACCGGTGCCGGCCAGCATGACCATCATCCACGGCAGGTCCCGCTCCTGGATCTGGGGGTCCAGCAGGGGCAGGGCATACGAGTACAGCAGGTACGCCACCACCAGCATCGGCAGGAACGCGGTCAGGGTGATGGCGACCAGGATCTTTCGCTTGATGCGCCGGGCCGCGGGGGTGTCGGAAGACCGGGGACGCTTGGCCATGACGTGGTGTCATCAGGATAATCGGGCCAAGGCTCCGTGTGGCGGGAGAATTTCAAGGATGGCCCCTTTCTTGACGGGGCGCCGAGGGCTGGGGTACGGTAGCCTCTCATGGCCCAGGAGTCCAAACTCTTCAATGCTGACAGGCAGATCGATTGCACCGGCCTCTTCTGTCCCATGCCGATCGTGAGGACGCGCGAGGCCATCCGACGGATGGCGGTGGGCCAGGTGCTGGAGATGCTCTCCGACGACCCTTCCTCCGATCCCGACATGCGGAGATGGGCTCTCCACATGGGTCACGATCTGCTCCAGGTCACGCGAAGCGGGGCGGTCTACCGCTTCGTCGTCCGGAAGACGCGGTAGGCGGTGGCGCCCGGCGCTGTCGAGCCCGAGCGCGTCTATCTCGACTATGCGGGCTTCGCGCCGGTCGACCCGCGGGTCCTGGCCGTCATGCGACCGTTCCTCGAAGCGGGTATCGGCAACCCCTCGGCCCGGCACTCGCTGGGCGCGGAAGCGCGCGAGTCGCTCGACGCGGCCCGCCTGAAGGTCGCGCGGCTCTGCGGCGGCGCCGCCGGCGGCATCATCTTCACCTCGGGCGCCACCGAGGCCAACAACCTCGCCATCAAGGGCGTGGCGCTGCGTGCGCGGCCCGGGGCGGCCCGGGTGCTCCTGTCGGCCATCGAGCACATCTCGGTGATCAATGCCTGCCGCGATCTGGAGAAGGCGGGGGTGGCGCTCACCGTGCTGCCCGTCGACGCCGAGGGCCGCGTCGACCCGGAGGCGCTCCGCGCGGCGCTGACCGCCGACACGGTGCTGGTGTCGATCGCCGCCGCAAATCCCGAGATCGGGACGGTCCAGCCGCTCAAGGAGATCGCCCGCGTCACGCGCGCCGCGGGCGTGCCGCTCCACGTGGATGGGGTGGGCGCGATCGGCCGGGTGCCGCTTGGCGTGGAGGCCATGGGCATCGATCTGCTGACGATGTCCGGCAACGATCTCTACGGTCCGCCGGGAAGCGGCGCCCTCTGGGTGCGGCCGGGCGTGCGCATCCATCCGCAGATACTGGGAGGCGGCCAGGAGGGCGGCTATCGCTCCGGCACCGAGAATCTGCCGGGCACGGTGGGCTTCGGGGTCGCCGCCGAGCTGATGCGCGTGGAGGGCGCCCATCACGAGGCCACGCGGGTGGCCACCCTGCGCGACCGGCTGATGGCGGGCGTGCTCGCCACGGTCGCCGACTGCCGCGTGACCGGATCGCGCGTGGCGCGGTTGCCGCATCATCTGAGCGTGGTGATCCGTGGTGTGAAGGCGGATAGCCTGCTGCTCGATCTCGACCTGGCCGGAGTCGCGGCCTCGACCGGCTCGGCGTGCGCGTCGCTCACCCAGCTGACCTCGCACGTGCTGCGCGCGATCGGCTGCACGACCGCGGAGGCGGAGGGCGCGCTCTGCTTCACGCTCGGGCGCTGGACCACCGCGACCGACGTGGAGGCGGTGCTGCAGCGGCTGCCTCCCATCGTGTCGCGGCTCCGCGCGCTCGCCCCGCTGCACACCTGATCGGGTCCCGCCGCGGCCATGAAGCTCGTCCTGTTCGACATCGACGGCACCCTGATCACGTCGCGGGGAGCCGGGCGGCGGGCGATGCGCACGGCCTTCGAGCACGTCTTCGGCACCGCGGGCGGCATCGACCACTACGACCTTCGCGGACGGACCGACACGCGAATCGTGCACGACGTGATGGCCGCGGAAGGATGGGACGCGACGCGAGTGCGGGAGCGCCTCGACGATTTCTTCGAGGCCTACGTGGGCGGGCTCACCGCCGAGATCGGCGACGGCCGCCACGTGGTCATCCTGCCCGGCGTGGCGGCGATGGTGGAGCGCCTCGACCGGGCCGCGGGCGTCGCGCTGGGCCTGGTCACCGGGAACATCGAGGAGGGCGCCCGGATCAAGCTGCTCCCCACCGGGCTCTGGCCGCGCTTCCAGGTGGGCGCCTATGGCTCCGATCACATGGACCGGCGTCGCCTGCCCTCACTGGCCGCGCGGCGCGCCCACGCGCGGCTCGGGCGCGAGTTCTCGCCCGAGGACGTGATCGTGATCGGCGACACCCCGCACGACGTGGACTGCGCGCGCGCCTTCGGCGCGGTCGCGGTCGCGGTGGCCACCGGCCAGTACCCGCCCGAGCAGCTGCTGGCCGAGCGCCCGGATCACTTCTTCGAGGACCTTGGCGACCCCGAGCGCGTGATCGCCGCGCTCAAGCTAGAGGCGTGATCATGGTAGTCCGGTGATCTGGATGCCGGAGTTCTTCAGCTTGTATCGGCGGTTGATGGTCGCCAGCAGCGCGGTGATGCCCTCGACCGGCCCCGCGTTGGCGAGCGCGCCCACGTCCACCGGACGCAGACCCATCGATCGGCCCAGCTCGGACACCAGGGTCTTGCCCTCGGCGTCGGCGCCGCAGACGAGCAGATCGCACGCGATGGGATGATCGCCCGCGGAGAGCTCGTGGGCCGCGATGTGATGGAAGGCGGCGACCACCCGCGCCTCCCCGCCGAGCAGCTCCTGCGCCTCCTCGGCGGCCGACCCCTGCGGCGGAGGGGTGAACAGGCGCGGGCCGCCGAAGGTGAGCGGCACCACCGTGCTCACCACGATCTTCCCTCGACAGGCCTCGCGTAGCTCGGGCAGCGTGGCGGCCAGACCGGTCGCGGGCACGGTCAGCACCACGACCTCGGCGGCGGCGGCAGCCTCGCGGTTGGACATGCCTTCGATCCGGCGCCCGGGCGCGGAGCCGGCCAGCTCGGCCGCCTTGGCGCGGGCCCGCCCGGGATCGCGCGAGCCGATGATCACGTCGTGGCCAGCCTGCGCCCACCGCAGCCCGAGCCCGATGCCTTCCTTGCCGGTGCCTCCCACGATGCCGATGCGCATGCGTTCTCCTTGGATGGGTCTATCGAAACAGGTCGCGGGCGGGATCGCGCATGAGGGCGCGGCTCGAGCCCTCACCGGGCGGCCACGCGAGGCCGCGGACGATCGCCACCGGCACGCGGTCGAGCTTGCCCATGACCGGCTCCGCCGCGCTCGCCAGCTCGTCGGCGAGGGCCAGGATGGTGGCCTGCAGCACGTGCCCGGCCGGATCCTCCTGGCCGAGATAGCTGACGATCGGCTCGAAACCGGCGAGGCCGATGGCGACGTTGACGAGCCCCTCGCGCCACGGCCGCCCGAAGGTGTCGGCGACGATGATGGCGAGATCGTGCCCGGTGAGGGAGCGGAGGCGGTCCCGCAGCGCGCGCGCGGAGCGATCCGAGTCCTCGGGCAGGAGGCAGGCGGTGTCGGCGTCGACGTTGGACTGGTCGACGCCCGCGTTCGCGCAGACCCAGCCGTGGTGCGTCTCGACGATCAGCACGCCCTTGTCCTTCCGGACGACGCGGCGGCTCTCGCCGAGAATCACCTCGACGAGGCGGGGATCGCGCCCGATCTCCTCGGCGAGGGAGCGGGCGCTCGCCGAGACCGTCACGTCGGACAGCCGCACGATCCGCCCCTCCGCCTTCGAGATGATCTTCTGGCTGATCACGAGCAGGTCCCGTCCCTCGATCGGCGTCCTCTGCCGTCGCGCCGCCTCGATGATCATCGGGGCCAGGTCCTGACCGGGAACGATCTCGGGCAGGCCCTCGACGCCGATCACCTCGTAGCGGATGGGCATGGCTAGCTCGTGGCCGCGAAGCGCGCGGCGGCCGGGAACCCGCGCAGCAGCCGGCCGCTCCGGGTCGCGCTCCCGCGCTCCAGGAGCACCGGGAGGTCGTCGGGGGCGTCCACGTCCAGCCCGATGCCGGGCAGGTGGACGACGCGCGGGCTGAGGCCGGCGGCGCGCGCCGCGGCCAGATGATTCTCGAATGACGGCTCGCCGAACGTGAGCGCCATTGCGCTCGGGGGATCGAGGAGCGCCGCGTTGGTGCCGTGTCCCGATCGCGACGGGACGAACGCGACGCCGGGGCCCTCGACGGCGCGGCCGAGCGTCGCCACCTCGTCCGGCGTCACGCAGGGAACGTCGCCGGGAATCGTGAGGAACCGCCGGGCGCCCCGGGCCGCCGCTTCCCGTTGGGCGAACGCCACCGCTGCGGTGTGGCCACGATTGGCGGGCTCGATCCAGCAGGTCACGTCCCGCGCCCGCGCGAGCGCCTGCACCTCGTCGTCGGTGGTCACGATGATGACCGCGCCGGGCAGGGCGGCCGTCATCACGTCCAGCACGTCCTCGAGCATCGCCCGGGCGAGGTCCCGGCGCTCCGAGGGCGACAGGGCCGGGATCAGCCGCTGCTTGGCGTTGATCAGGTCCTTGACCGGAATGGCCGCCACGAGGGGGACGGTCATGCGAGCGGCAGCGCGTCGAGGACGCGACGGGCGAGGGCCACTTCGGCCTCGCGGCCCGACATGATGGTGGGCGCGGCCACCGGCCGGACGCCGGTGCGCTCGATCTCGGGAGCCATCGCGCGGTCCCGCTCGTCGAAGACGAGCACGTCGAGCCAGTCCGCGTAGGCGCGCGCCACTCCGGCCGCGGAGACCGGGAGCCCGGCGGATGCCATCAGCCGGCCGGCGGGCCCGGACACCGCATCGCCGCCCACGATGGGGCTCACCGCGACCACGGTGGCCTCGGTCGCCCGCAGCGCTTCGACGAGGCCGGGAACGGCGAGGATCGGGCCGACCGAGGTGATCGGGTTGGACGGGCAGACGAGCACGGCGTCGGCGGTGAGCAGCGCGTCGACCACGCCAGGCGCGGGATGCGCCCGCGCCGCTCCCGCGTAGCTGACCGCCCGGACGTCGACCTGCGCCTTCTCCCGCACGAAGTACTCCTGGAAGGCGAGCCAGCCGTCGGGGCCGAGGATGCGGGTGCGCACCGGCTGATCCGACATCGGCAGGATGCGAGCGCTCACGCCGAGGGCCGAGGTCACCGCCTGCGTGACCTGGCTCAGCGTGCGACCCTCGCGGAGCAGGCGCGTTCGATGGAGGTGGGTGGCGAGGTCGCGGTCGCCCAGGTTGAACCAGGCCGGCTCGCCGAAGCGCGCGATCTGGTCGAGCGTGTTGAACGTCTCGCCGGTCAGCCCCCAGCCCTTTTGCTCGTCGATGACTCCGCCCAGGGTGTAGCAGACCGTATCCAGATCGGGCGAGACGTGGAGGCCCCAGATCTCGGCGTCGTCGCCGGTGTTGACGACCACGGTGAGGTCTCGCGGATCGATCAGGCGCGCGAGCCCGCGGAGCAGCTTGGCGGCACCGGTGCCGCCCGCGAGCGCGGTGATGTGCATGGCGATGCGAGGCGCGCTAGTGCTCGCCTCGAGCGAGCGCGGAGCGGGCGCCGCCTCGGCCGCTCCACAGCGCGGTGCCGCCTCGCCAGCCGAAGAGTCCGAGCCCGGGACGGCCGCGGAGGGCTCGAGGCAGCTCCGCCTCCGGCAACGGGATGAAGCCGGCGCGAACCCAGACCCGGTCCAGGCTCTGGGGTCGCGCGAAGATGGTCTCGATGCCCACGGATCCGGCGTGAGTGAGAGCCCCTGCGGTGAGGTCTCCCGCGACCGCCAGCACATCCTCGGCGGGCATGTCCGGCGGGGCCACCACCACGGGTCCGTGCAGCATCGCGGCGGCGCCGGCCCGCTCCATCAGGAGCGCGCCCAGCAGCCGCTCCGGGTCCCACGCCCCCCAGCCGGCGACCACGTCCTCCGGCGGCGGGGCCCACGCCCCGGCGAACCGGAACAGCTCGAGGGCCGCCTCCCAAGGCGCGGTGAGCGGCCGGTACGCGAGCGTGGTGCTGTTACTTCTTGCCAAGCACCGAGTCCTTGAGCGACTTGGCGAGGCGGAACTTCACCACGCGCTTCGCGGGAATCTTGATGGGCTCACCGGTCTGCGGGTTGCGACCCATGCGCGCCTTGCGATTGGCGAGCACCAGGCGGCCGAAGTTCGGCAGCACGAACACGTTCTTCGCTTCCTTGGTCGCTAGAGATAGAAGCTGATCCATGACGTCGTTGATCTGCTTCTTGCTGAGCTCCGTCTTCTGGGCCAGGTGAGCGATGATGGCGGACTTCGTCATCGATTTCGCCATGTGCGTCCCTCCATGTTTCGGGTGTGAGAGTGAACGGCCGGAGCCGCTAGGTCGACCACCTGGAAACGTCGCGCCCGCGTGAAGCCAAGGCCCAATCCTACACAAGCCGGCCCGTGCGCTCAACAAGGGAATACGCGGGCGCCGCGCGATCAGCGGTCGGGGACGCGCGTGGGATGCAGGAAGCGGAACTGCCCGGAGCCGGCCAGCATCCGATAGGAGCCGAAGCGCTGCTCGGCATTGTCCACGTGATCGAGCGGGGAGTCCTCGTCCTCGGTCGCGATCTCGTACACGCGGAGCAGGTCGTACGTGGTGCTGCGCTGGGCCGGCACGCGGCCGGCGTCGCGGATGAGACGGCGCAGCTCCACGGGGGGCACCAGCTGACCGTAGGAGGCGCCCGCCGAGGTGGAGATCGACTCGTTGATCAGAGTGCCTCCCATGTCGTTGGCGCCCGACGCGAGCAGGACCTGGGCGAGCTTGGGGCCTTCCTTGACCCACGAGGACTGGATGTTCCGGAAGAGCGGGCCCAGGAACAGCCGGGCCAGCGCGTGCATCTTGATCACCTCGAGACCGGTGGCGCCCTGGCGCACGCCGGGGACGAGGCCGCGGCGGTACATCGGCGCCTCCTGGTGGATCAGCGACAGGGGCACGAACTCGGTGAAGCCGCCGGTGTCCTTCTGGATGCGGCGGAGGAGATCCATGTGGCGAATCCAGTGGGTGGGCTGCTCGACGTGGCCGTACATGATGGTGGAGGTGGTGCGGATGCCCAGCGCGTGCGCGGAGGTGATCACCTCGATCCACTCCTTCACGGTGATACGGCCGCGGGCGATGACGTCGCGGATCTCCTGGTCCAGCACCTCGGCCGAGGTGCCGGGCAGCGTGCCCAGACCGGCCTGCTTCAGCTCGGCCAGGTACTCCGGGATGGGCAGCCCCGAGCGGGTGGATCCGTAGAGAATCTCCTCGGGTGAGAACGCGTGGAGATGCATCTCGGGCAGGGCGGCCTTGATGGCCCGGCAGAGATCGATGTAGTAGCGCCCGTCGAGCTTGGGCGGCAGGCCGGCCTGGATGCAGACCTCGGTGGCGCCCATCTCCCACGCCTCGATGGCGCGGCGGACCACCTCGTCCATCGGCAGGAAGTAGCCTTCCTCCTCGCGATGGTCGCGGCTGAACGCGCAGAAGGTGCAGTGCTTGATGCAGACGTTGGTGAAGTTGATATTGCGGTTGACCACGTAGGTGACGACGTCGCCGGCCTGCCGGCGGCGCATCTCGTCGGCGACGAGGGTCAAGGCCTGGAAGTCGCGGCCGTGCGTCTCGGCCAGACGGATGCCGTCGTCCACCGAGAGCTCGCCGCCCTCGAGGAGATCGCCGAGGATGCGGCGGATGTCGGGGGAGGCCCAGTCGAGAGAGATGCCGGTCTCACGCGTCGCCATGTCTTCGCTCCGGTGCATGTTGTCGTGGTCGCTCTTCGGCTGCGCCTCGCCCTACTCTTCAATCTCGCTCGGCTCGCCTGCGGCTGCGCCTCGCCCTACCATCGCATTTCGCTCGGCTCGCCCGCGGCTGCGCCTCGCCCTACCATCGCCTCCACACCTCGAGGTCGGGCCTGACGAGGCCGTCGGGATCTACGGCGCGCGACACCCGGTCGCGTAGCCGCTCGTCGAGGAAGGCGGCACGGGTGGCGTACTCGGGATACACCGCGAGGCGCTCGCGCAGCTCGTGCCCCGCCGATTCGGTGCGCCGCCGCAGCTCGGCCAGGCCGGGCCACGGGCGCTCGGGATTGATGTGATCCGGCGTGAGCGGCGAGATACCGCCCCAATCGTTGAGGCCGGCCGCGGGCAGCCGATCGTAGCCCTGCGCGGAGAGGTTGGGCGGCGCCTGGATGTTCATGTCGGGGCCCAGGAGCAGGCGCGCCACCGCGACGGTACGCAGGAGGTCTTCGGGGACCGGATCCGGCCAGTCGCGCATCGGGATGGTCGGCTTGGCCCGGAAGTTCTGGATGATGACCTCCTGGATGTGTCCGTAGCGCTCGTGCAGCGCCCGGATCGCCAGGAGCGACTCCACGCGCTCGGCGTGCGTCTCACCGATGCCGATCAGGATCCCGGTGGTGAACGGGATGGACAGCGCACCCGCACGGGCGATCGTGCGCAGGCGGCGCTCCGGCACCTTGTCGGGCGCGCGGTCGTGGGCCGCGCCGGGCGCGAGCAGGCGCGTGGACGTGCTCTCGAGCATGATGCCCATGCTGACGTTGACCTCCCGCAGCGAGGCCAGATCGCGCTCGGTCATCAACCCCGGATTGGCGTGAGGCAGCAGGCCCGTCTCCTCGAGCACCCGCGCGCTGACCGCGCGCAGGTAGCCGAGCGTGCTCCGGTGACCGACCGACCGGAGGAACGCGCGGTGCTCGGCGAAGAGCGCCTCCGGCTTGTCCCCCAGCGAGAAGAGCGCCTCCTTGGCCCCCAGGCGCGCCCCGGCGCTGGCGAGGGCCAGCACCTGGTCCGGGCTCATCGTGAACGCGCCCGGCTCGCCGGGATCCTTGCGAAACGTACAGTATCCGCAGTAGTCGCGGCAGAGCGTGGTGAGCGGTATGAACACCTTCGCGGAGAACGTGATGCGTCGGCCGCGGCCGCGGTCCCGGAGCGCGGCGGCCGCATCGAGCAGGAGGGGCAGCCGCGCCGTCGGGGTGGATAGCAGCGCGGTCGCCTCGGCCGCGTCGGGCGTGCGCCCTTCCGCGAGGCGCTCCAGCGCCCGGTCGATCGGCGTCAGCTCGAGTACTGCCATGACGAGACGCGGTTCGGGGTCACGCGGATCATGAGGCCGCGCTCACGGGGCAGGCCGAGGGTCCGGTACTGATCGTACTTGGCGAGAAGCAGGTCCACCCCGTGTGAGAACTGCGGTCCCTCGGTCAAGAGGTCGGCCCGGCCCTGGATGATGACCCAGCGGAGATGCGTCCAATCCTCCTGGTACTCGTCGATCACGATTGAGACGCGCGGATTCTCGCGAAGGTTGCGGATGCGCTTGAGCCGTTCCGGCGGAGTCTGCTTCGGCTTGGCGTCCACCGCGGAGTAGAGCGCGCTGCCGTCGAACGCGTAGCAGATGGGTACCACCATCGGCTGACCACCCGAATCCGCCGTCGCGAGCCGGCCCACCCGGGCGCTCGTGATGAACGAGGCCATCGGACCCGTCAGGGGTGCGGCCGGGCTCGACGACATTGCGGATCAGCGAGGGGTCCGGAGGACCTTCGGGCGGACTTCCTCGGCGAACCGCTCCATCATGGCCAGCTGGCCTCGGAGGTCGGCCGGGGCCAGGTCGAACACGAAGTGGGTGACTCCGAGCGCCTGGTAGCTCTTGATGTGGCCGATCACGTCGGCGGCGGTGCCGCGGAAGCCCGGCTGGTCGCTGACCGCCGTCTTGCCGCGAGCCGGGGCCAGCTCGAGCGGCACCCGGAGCGACAGCGTGATGTCCCGGGGATCGCGCCCCGCCTTCTCTGCCCAGCGGTGGATCGCCTGGACCTTCTCGGCGTACTCCGGCGGATGGAGCATCGCGGGCGGACGCATGCCGATGGGGTGCCAGGCATCGGCCAGCTCGCCGGTACGGCGCAGCGCGACATCGGTGTGCCCGCCGATCCAGATGGGGATGCCGCCCTTCTGCCGGGGCTTCGGAAGCGCGCTCACCGAGGGCAGCCGGTAGTACGCGCCGGTGAACTGCACCGGCTCCTTCGTCCACATCTCGCGCATCAGCCGCAGGTACTCGTCGGTGACTTTTCCCCGGGCCTCGAAGGGCGGCGCCTGCACGGTCTCGAACTCCTCCCGCATCCAGCCTACGCCGGCGCCCAGGATCAGCCGGCCGCCCGACATGACGTCGAGCGTCGCGAGCATCTTGGCGGTCACCACCGGGTTGCGGTAGGGGACCACCAGCACGCTGGTGCCGAGCTTCACGCGCGAGGTGAGCCCGGCGAGGACGCCCATCAGGGCGAGCGGCTCCAGGTAGCCGTTGGTCCAGTCTCCCGCGAAACGGCCGCTGGGGGCGTACGGGTAGGGCGAGTCGTAGGTCGTGGGGATCACCACATGGTCGGTCACGAAGAGCGACGAGTACCGGAGCCCGTCGGCTTTCTGAGCCAGCTTGGTGAGCGACTCGGGCGTCGCAAGCGGACCACGGCCCGGCAGCGCGAAGCCGAAATGCATGCCCCGCATATTGCTCGCGGCCCTGGGGCCTGTCAAGGAGCGCCCCGGGCGCTCAGTGTCAGCGAGGTGACGGCAAAAAATCGGCCTATGCTAGGCTCGTACTTGAATGCTGATCCGGAGGCCCGCGTGAAGCCCCGCATCCTTGTGGTCGACGACGAAGCCGTCATCGCAGAGAATCTGCGCCTCACCCTCGAGCACGAGGGCCACGACGTGGAGACGGCGGGCAACACGGTCGCGGCCATGCTCCGCATGGAGACCCGCGAGTTCGCGCTCGCGCTGGTCGATCTGATCCTGCCCGATGGCGATGGGCTACACCTGCTCCGGCTGCTGAAGGCCAAGGACCCCTCGATCGAAGTCATCATCATGACCGGGCACGGGTCCATCTCGAAAGCGGTCGAGGCGACCAAGCAGGGCGCCTTCTACTTCGTGGCCAAGCCGTTCGACGCCGACGAGATGCTGATGCTGGTCGGCAAGGCGCTCGAGCGCCGCCGGCTGCTCGCCGAGACGTCCGATCTACGCCGCAAGCTGGCCGAGCAGGCCGCGTACGGCGAGATGCTGGGCTCGTCTCCGGCCATCAAGCGCGTCTTCGAGATGCTCGAGTCGGTGGCCGCCTCCGATGCCAACGTGCTGGTCGTGGGCGAGAGCGGGACCGGCAAGGAGCTGGCCGCCAATGCGGTGCATGCCAAGAGCACGCGGGTGGACGGCCCGCTGGTGAAGATCAACTGCGCGGCCTTGCCCAAGGACCTGATCGAGTCCGAGCTGTTCGGTCACGTCAAGGGCGCGTTCACGGGGGCCGCCACCGACAAGCCGGGCCTCCTCGAGGAAGCGCACCGTGGCTCGCTGCTCCTGGACGAGATCACCGAGATGCCCCTCGATCTCCAGGCCAAGCTCCTGCGCGTGCTCGAGGACCGCACCGTGCGCCGGCTCGGCGGGGCCAAGACGGTACCGGTGGACTTCCGGCTGATCTGCTCGACGAACCGGGAGCCGGAGACCGCGCTGCGCGAGGGGCGCCTCCGGCAGGACCTCTACTTCCGGATCAACACGGTGACGGTCGCGCTGCCCTCTCTCCGCG